>NZ_JBRIQN010000022.1:0-121468 GCF_052981855.1 Micromonospora sp. LZ34 | reverse complement strand
GCCAGCGGCTACGCACCCGCACCGCGACCACCCGACGTCACCGCGGACACCTCAACCCCGCTTAACTTCGAAGAGCCGCAATCGGCAGCCAGAAGTACCTGACGTCTCCACTCCCCTCCGTTACCTCAATGACGACCATCGGGGACGCATCCGAGGGCCGGTGCCTCTGCTCTAGCCAGACCCGGATAGGGGCGGTTGCCTCCCGCGCCGTAACCGGAGCGGGCCGGGAGGCGTGCATCCCGTCCTCGCGGCACAGACGCCCCTTAACGCACCACCGAGGGCACTCGGGCGGAGGCGGCGGGTTCAACCAGCGCTCGTGATCCATCGGACTCATCAGACCTCCCTACGCAGGCACCCCGCCGGCTTACGCCTGACGGGGTGCGCTCCATTGTGGACACTCCCGCTAGGGAGTCTTGTCCAATTTGTCCGGATTGGCTAGGTCGCAAGCGGTCTGCCGGGGAGATACGGCGGCTAGCCATCTGAGCCCGCTCGACCTCTGCGCTGCGGCCGTACCGGCGGGGCATCTCCGGGGAGATCCACCCAAACAGCACCATCGCGTCGCTCTCGCTCCCGCCGGCTACCCGCCAGTTGTGGGCGGACGTGTGCCGGAGCTGGTGCGGGTGGATGTGGCCGATACCGGCCTGCCGGGCTCGACGCTCCAACATCTGGTAGAGCCCTGAGGCGGTGAGCGGCTTCCCTCGCGCTCCGAGCCACAGCGCCTCGCTACCACCCTTTGCTAGCGGGTGGTCCTTCCGCGCCCGGAGGTAGCGATAGAGGGCCTGCCCGGTCTTCGCGCCGTACGGGATGACCCGGATACGGGAGCCCTTCCCCGTCAGCTTTACGAGGTCGAGCACCTGGTCAATGTCCCCGACCTCCATTCCCGCTACCTCGCTAACCCGAGGCGAACCGGGCTCGCACCACAGGCGGATGATCGCGGTGTCTCGGCGGCTCTCGAAGTCTGTGCCGGAGCACTCGGCGAGGAGGCGACGGAGGAGGTCATCACCGACGACCGGGATGGGCTTCTCAACGACCTTGGGAGGGGTCATCTTCGCCATCGGGGAAGCCGGGATGAGTTCCTCTCGGACGGCCCAGTTGTAAAAGGCTCGGAGGGCTCGGTACCGGCCCGAGGCGGAAGCGGCCGAGCGGGTCTCCAGGACGTGGAGGACGTAGCCCTCTACGTCACCTCTCGACAGCTCCAGGAGGTCTGCCTCCCCGACGAACGCCGAGAGCTGGAGCAGCGTCTCCCGGTAGTTCTGGGCGGTGCGGGGCGACCGGTTACGGATCTTGAGGTCACGCTCGTAGGCGTTGATGTGGAGGAAGTTGATCTTGGTCATGCACGGAAAGTAAGGCTCTTTACACGCCTGCGCCTAGACAAGAAGAAGCCCCCTAGCGGCTGTTAGGCCTGCTAGGGGGCTGTCTGCGCGCCCGAAGGGACTCGAACCCCTAACCTTCTGATCCGTAGTCAGATGCTCTATCCGTTGAGCTACGGGCGCAGGTGCTCGGCCAGTCTACACACCCGGCTTTCGCGCGGAGACTCCGGGATTCGAACCCGGGAGGGGCTTTAAGACCCCAACCGCATTAGCAGTGCGGCGCCATAGACCAGACTAGGCGAAGTCTCCCTGGTGGCCCGCAGACCACCGCGGCCGAGGATACAGGGCCAGACCCATCGGGAGCAAAGCGACTACCGGACCGTCGCCGCCACTGCTGCTGGCCCCATACGGTCGTGCGCTGTGCGACGGCTCGATCGGGACTACGCTCCATCGATATGCAGGAGCAGCCGCCCAGCGAGCCGAACAGCCGAGAGCCTGCTGAGGGAGCGCGGCGACGCTCCCCGAAGGCCACCTTCACCCCGCCGCCACTGCCGGCGACGCCGGATCCGGCGGAGCGGGCGGAATCCGGGGAGGCGCCTCCCCGCCGCCGGGCGAAGGCGGCTCCGACGGTGCTGTTCCAGCCGCCCGAGCCGGACCGTCCGCTGCCCCGCCAGCCGAAGGCCACCCCCGGGCAGCCGCAGCAGCAGGCTGACCAGTCAGGCAGCGTCGGTGAGCCGGGCCACACCACCGGCACGGCGTCGGTGCCAGCTCGGCCCGACGCGGACAGCCCGGCCGCCGGGACGGAACCCAGTCCGGCGCCGGGGAACCAGCGCCCGCCGGCCGGCCCTGCAGAGCGCCCCCCGATGACGGGAAGCGCCGAACCGCCCAGCCGGGCCAATCCAGCGCAAACTCCGGTGGCCGCAGCTGCCCCGCCCGCGGCGTCGGCGGCTGCCACCTCGACGCCACCGAAGGCGGTCAGCCGCACAACCCAGGCTCGGCGGGCGGTGCCGGCCGCCGCGGTCCCGGCCGACCAGGCCGGGGCGAATCCGGCGACGGCTGCCGGGACCACGAAAGATCCCGCCAAGGGGGCACCTTCCAAGGCCGGCCCGGCGCGGAAGGCCACGCCCAGGAAGGCAACCGTCCAACCGAAGGCGGTCCCGGCCGAGGCTGCTGCGGGCGAGGAGGCTCCGGCCCCGACAGCTCGGGCCACCAAGGCCCCCGCGAGCAGGAAGAAGACGCCGGCCAAGAAGGCCGCACCGGCGAAGAAGGCCGCCGCGGTGACGGCGGCCGCCCCGACCGGGACGGCCACCCCGGCCGCCGAGCCGACCCGGACCGGCACGACCACCCCGGTCCGCGAGGCGACGCCGCCGGAGCAGGCCACCCCGGCGATGGAGGTCACCCCGCCGACGGAGGCCGTGGCGAAGAAGACGGCCGCCCCGGCCCTGCCGACCCAGGTCGGAACACCGGAACTGCGGGCGGCCCTCGCCCGGCTGGTCGAGCATCCGGGCTTCGCGCCGGAGTTGCTCGCGCTCGCCGCCGTGGAGGCGATCGGGCCGCGCGCCCGGGACTGGGCGGACCGGCTGCGGTCGGCGTACCCCGATGCCTCGCCGGACGGCCTGGCGCGGCTCGCCACCCGGCGGTTCGTGCGGCAGGCCGGGGCGGGCGGGGCGTCCGCCGCGCTGGCCGGCATCTTCGCGCCGCTGGCCGAGCTGGCGGCGGTGCTCTGGACCCAGGCGAACCTGGTGCTGCACCTGGCAGCGGCGTACGGCCGGGATCCGGCACACCCGGACCGGGCCGCGGAGCTGCTGGTGCTCACCCAGGTACACCCGGACGCGGAAGGCGCCCGGACGGCGCTGGCGGCGGCCCGGGCGGCGGACGGGCCGGGCGACGAGCCCTGGCCGCGGGTGGCGGAGGCGGCCTGGCGGCTGGCCGCGCCGCTCGCCGCGCAGGCCGGCGGCTGGCTGGTGTTGCGGTTGGCGTCCCGGGTGCTGCCGGGCGCGGCGGTGCTCGCGGCGGCGGCCGGCGACTCGGCGGGCGCCGCCCGGCTGGCCGCCCGGACCGTCACCAGCTACCGGCCGCCGCGAGCGTGGTAGGAGATCCACTCGGGGTGCGGCAGGTCGCGGTGTCCGCCCGCGGCGATGCCGCGGCCTGCGGCAACCGGAGTCGATCAAGCTTGCTCGCAGGACAGCCTCGATCACGCCCGCCGGCCGGGCCGGGGGAAACCGTCACAGCCAGGAGAACCAGTCCTTGGGCAGCAGGGCGTAGCCGACGAAGGCCACGATGTCGAGCAGGGCGTGCGCCACGACCAGCGGCATCACCCGGCGGGTGCGCAGGTAGAAGAGGCTGAACACGACGCCCATCACCGCGTTGCCGACGAACGCGCCGAAGCCCTGGTAGAGGTGGTAGGAGCCGCGCAGCAGCGCGCTCGTCGCGATGATCGCGCCGGTCCGCCAGGCCAGCTGGCGCAGCCGGGTGACCAGGTAGCCGACCACGATCACCTCCTCCAGCACGGCGTTCTGCACGGCGGCGAGGATCAGCACCGGCACCGCCCACCAGATCTCCGGCAGGGCGGCGGGCACCAGCGTGGCGTTCAGGCCGAGCTGCGCCGCGGCCCAGAACAGCGCCAGCCCGGGCAGGCCGATCAGCGCCGCCAGGCCGGCGCCGCGGGCCAGGTCCTGGCCTGGCTGCCGGCCGTCCAGGCCGAGCGTCCGTGCCGGGTCGCCGGGGTCCCGCGCCAGCAGGTGTACGGCGAGCAGCACCGGCAGCAGCGCGAAGAAGATCCCGAGCAGCTGACGCGTCAGGTCCAGCCACGGCAGGGCCGACTGGGAGGTGTTCAGCGCGGCGGTCTGCTTGGAGAGCGGGCCCTCGGCGGTCAACTTCGCGATGATCGACACCATCGCGTAGACGGCGGACCCGCCCAGCGAGAGGCCGAGCACCAGCAGCGTCTCCGTGCCCAGGGCGCGCTGGGACACCGGGCGGGTGAGCTCAACGGTCACCGCACCACTCTGCCCGACGGCGACGGCCGGCGGCACCGCCCGAGCAAGCCTCGTGAGCCGGTCGCACATTCTGTGCGACCGGCGGGCACGCTCCGTGGCCATGCTGTGCGTGCCCGATCCGCCGTCAGGAGAAGGAGTGCGCCCGTGGGCGACTTCGCACGGCTGCTGAAGGAGAGCTGGCCCCTGGTCGAGGAGCACCGGGAGCGGCTGAGCAGTCACTTCTACGCCCGCCTCTTCCTGCTCGACCCCGAGTTGCGGAACCTCTTCCCGGTGCAGATGACCGGGCAGGGCGATCGCATCCTGGAGGCGATCGTCACCGCGAGCCAGACGGTTGGCGACCCGGAGAGCTTCGACGAGTACCTGCGCTCGCTCGGCCGGGACCACCGGAAGTTCCACGTCGAGGCCGCGCACTACGCGACCATGGGCGTCGCGCTGCTGGACGCGCTGCGCAGCACCGCCGGCGACGGCTGGAACCTGGAGTACGACCAGGCGTGGCGCGACGCGTACGCGGCCATCTCGGAGAAGATGCTGGCCGGTGCGGCGGCGGACGAGAACCCGCCGTTCTGGCATGCCGAGGTGCTGACCCACGAGCGGTACGGCTCGGACACCGCCGTGCTGACCTGCCGGGCCCTGCAGCACCCGCTGTCCTGGAAGGCCGGCCAGTACGTCAGCGTCGAGGTGCCCCGCTACCACCCCCGGGTGTGGCGGACCTACTCCGTGGCGAACGTCCCGAACGACGACAACGTGCTGGAGTTCCACGTCCGTACGCCCGGCGCCGGCTGGGTCTCCGGCGCGCTGGTCCGCCGGGTCAAGCCGGGTGACCTGATCCGGGTGGCCGCACCGATGGGCTCGATGACGCTCGACCGCTCGTCGGACCGGGACATCCTCTGCGTCGGCGGCGGGGTCGGTCTCGCCCCGGTCAAGGCGCTGGTGGAGGAGTTGGCCAGCTACAACCGGACCCGCTGGGTGCAGGTCTTCTACGGCGCCCGCACGGAGGCGGACCTGTAGGGGCTGGCCGGGTTGCGGGAACTGGTCGCCCAGCACCCGTGGCTGTCGGTCACCCCGGCGTGCAGCGAGGACCCGGACTTCGACGGCGAGCAGGGCGACATCTCCGACGTGGTCGGCCGGTACGGCCCGTGGACCGCGCACGACTGCTACGTCTCGGGCTCGGCCCAGATGGTCCGGGCCACCCTCCGGGTGCTCGCCGCCGACGACGTCCCGCCGGAACACACCCGGTACGACACCTTCGGCAGTATCTAAGGCATTTCTCCCCCATGCCGGGGCGCGTGCCCCTGCCCCCTGGGGCACGCGCCCCGGCCCCCCATCGGGCGGACCGGCACCGCCCGCCCGACCACGTCCGCCCGGCCGTCCTTTCCCACCCGGGCGGACGTGGTCGGCGCGTCAGTAGCGCCAGGGATGCCCGGTCTCCCGGTACTCCTCGATCGGCACCAGCGGCACGCCGGGCGCCATCCGGTCGACGTAGAGCCGCCCCTCCAGGTGGTCGATCTCGTGGGCGACGAGCCGGGCCATGCCGAACTCGAACGAGGTGATGATCCGGCTGCCGTCGTACTGGGCGTGCTCCACGTCGATCCGGAGCGGCCGGGGCACCAGTCCCCGGTGGTCGAAGAAGGAGAGGCAGCCCTCGTACTGCTCGTCGGCGTCCGGGGCGGCGTCGACCACCCGCGGGTTGAGCAGCACGACGGGCTCGGCGGCCCGGTCGGGCGGGCGGACCACCGCGGCGGCCGCGCCGATGCCGAGCTGCGGCGCGGCGACGCCGACGCCCTTGTTGAACGGGTGCAGCTCGTCGAGGCGGGCCAGCACCGAGCAGAGCCGGTCGACGACGTTGCGGGCGAGCCGCTCCTCGCGCGGCAGGTCGAACTGGCGGGCCGGCTGGCGCAGCAGGTCGGCGCCGCGTTGCACGATGCCGATGCCGCGCATCCGGTCGCTGGGCCGGATCCGGGCGGCGTCCGGCTCGGGCTCCGGACGGCCACGGAACCGCCACTGCATCCGGTAGCGGGCGTTCAGCGGCGGGTCGTCGGTGGCCCAGTCGAACAGGGCCCGGTCGCCCGCGTCGCGCCGGCTCACCGGCGTGCGCAGCGGGCCCTCCTCCGCCGAGAGCGAGGTCTCCACGCCCCAGACCTGCGGGTCGAGGGCCGCCGGCAGGTCCAGGCGTACGGCCAGGTGCCGGGTGGGCAGCCGGACCGCCCGCTGGAACCAGGGACCCCACTTGTCCTGCCCGACGCAGTACGCGTACTCGATGGTGGCCCGGTCGCCGGGGTAGAGCGGGAATCGCCGCTCGCCGTTCTCGAAGAGCAGCCAGATCTCCTTGAAGGCGTCCCGGTCGTGCTTGGCCCGCCAGTGCATCGCCTCCCGCTCGCCGCTGTCCTCCCGGTACGCCCGCAGTTGCAGTTCGGCGAAGGTCAGCGGGTGTTCCCGGTGGTGCTTGTTGGATCGGCCGGGGTCGTTCGGGTAGCGGTCGACGGCCACCCGGACCAGGTACCGGGTGACCGGTTCGGTGCCGGCGTTGTAGAGCTCGCGACGGATGACGCAGCGGTAGCCGTCGTCGGTGTGGGTGAGGGTGGCCACCTCGCGCTCGACCACCAGGCCGGTGCCCGGCGGCAGCCACTGGCCGGGCAGCGGGGGATCCCGGTGGCCTTTTTCGGCCCGCGCGTGCCGGAGTTCGTCGTACTCCCGGAAGCGCTGCCAGATCGCGCCGCTGGCCTCCAGCACCGCCTCCGCGCGGCGCGCGAAGTCCTCGGTCGGCCGGTGCCGGCGCCCTTCGACATGGCTGACGTAGGACGGGTCGAACCCCATCAGGCTGGCGAGCTGTTTCTTGGACAGCCCCCGCCCGGTTCGCTGCCGCGCGAGTTCGGCGGCGAAGGAGTCGGCAGCCCGATCGAGCGGTGAGGTCGTCATCGGCTTCCTCGTGGCCGGGAGTATCAGTTTCACGTTCCGTGGCCGGGCGCGTACGGAACTGGCATCTTGCCGACACGAGGCTTGACTATTCAGCGACATCTGTCGATACTGCACTCCGCCGCCGAAGGTCATCGGCGTTTCCCGCCCCGGCCGCCGGGTAGTACGCCGACGCCGAGCCGGATCACCGGGCGAGTGACCGGGGCCTCTCCATCCCACCGAGGTGAGGGTTCCCTCAGCCCCCGAAGCGTGGTTAGGCTAGCCTTAGCTCAGCAGGGGCGCTTCGGACGGGGGGACGGGTCGGATGACAGCGGTGATGCCGGGGCGCCAGGTCGCCACCGCGCCGCTCGCGCCGGTCACCGCCGCCCTGCGGGCCATGTTCGGCACCGATGACGTGCCCGGCCTCACCCCCGGCCTGCTGGTCGCCGACGAGTTCGGCTGGAGCCCGGCGACCACCCTGGTCGACGGCAGCCGACTGCCCGATTTCCTGCACGCCGCCACGCTGCGCTGGGGCGGCACCCCGCACGCCTGCGCGGCGCTGGCCTGGAAGTCGTACAGCTACTGGGCGGCGCTGCCGGTGGTGCTCGGCTGGGCGTCCGCCCGGCGGGTGCCGCTGTTCGACCCGGCCGACGTGCTGATCCACTTCGAGGACCACCGTCCGCTGCTCACCCTGGGGCTGCGCCGCTCGACCCGGGTCGCGGTGCTGCCGGGCGACCCGCTGGCGGTAGCCGGCCTGCCCGAGGTGCGCGTTGTGGCCGGCGAGGCGGAACTGCTCGGGGCGCTGCGTGCCTCCCTGCTCGACGCCCACCTGGCCCCGATGATCGAGCGGATCCAGGCCGAGGTGCGGATCGGCACCCGGACCCTGCTCGGTTCGGTGGCCTCCGGCATCGCGCACGGCATTATCCGGGCCGCCGACGGGCTGCCCGGTTCCTCCGTCGAGACCATCGACACCCTGCTGACCGCGCTCGACCTGCGCGATCTCGTGGAGCTGGTGCCCGGCCCGGCCGGCGAACCCACCGTGCAGCGGCGCACCTGCTGCCTGGCCTTCACCCTGCCGAAGCCGAAGATCTGCCAGGGCTGCTGCGTCCGCCAGCCCTGACCCCGCCCGGAAGCGGGGCGCCGGTCGCTCAGTCGGTGAGCGGGCGGACATCCCAGAGCCAGACGCCCCCGGTGCGCTCCGGCCGGATCCCGGTCAGCTCGGTCATCCCCCGGCGCAACGCGTGGGACTGCGGATGCGGGCCGAGGATCACCACGCCCGCCCGCCAGTAGCGCAGGTCGTCGACCGCGTCCACCCGGTCCTGCGGGGTGATCGGCGGCACCGCGCCGGTGTGCCGGATGATGCCGAAGAAGTTGCTGGTCGGCCGGGGCGGCGCGGTGAACAGGGCGATTTGCCCCATGCCCGGTCGGGTGTCCGGCCCCAGGAAGTAGCCCCGCGCGATCGGCATGTCCAGCCGGGTCATCGCGGACCAGCGCAGCGGCTCGGCGTAGTTGGTGTCCGGCAGCGGCAGGGTCACCACGCTGCGCCCGCCGGCCACGTACGGCCGCCAGGCCCCTGACGTGACGAAGGCGGGCACGGCGTCGAGCCGTTCCGCCGGCAGCGGGGTGGGCAGGAGGGGCAGCAGGGCCATGGTCAGCACGGTGCCGGTGGCGAAGCGGATCTGCGGGCGGGCGGCGGGGAACCGGGCGGCGAGCGTCCGGGCCTGCTCGGCGCCGTACGCGAGCAGCAGCCCGATCACCGGGGTGATCGCCAGGGACCACCGGGTCGGCACCACCGAGTGCAGGATCGGCAGGTTCTCCAGCGCCGCCCACGGGGCCGGGATGCCGGTCTCCCGCCCGTTGAAGTGGATCTCCCTGCCCAGCGAGAGCAGGCCGAGGAGCAGCCCGAGCGCGGCCAGGCCGAGCACCACCACGTTGCGGCGCAGCCACCAGACCAGCGCGACCACCAGCACCATCAGCGGCCAGCCGAAGAAGGCGTTCTCCTCGGTCGGGTTCTTGGCCAACCCCGCCGCGCTGCGGTTGTCGCCGGCCAGCGACTCCCGGGAGAACGCGACGAACGACACCAGGTCGGTGGAGTAGCCGCGGATCAGCGGGGACAGCCCGTGGTAGGCGCCGGGACCGAAGAACTGCACGGAGAGCGGATAGGCCAGGAGCACCGCGCTGACCGCGGCGGCCACGCCCAGCCCGGCGAGGAGGGGACGGGCCCGCCGGCGCAGGGCGGGCCGGCCGAGGGCGAGCGCCACGACCACCACGCCCAGCCCGATCGCGGTCATCAGCAGGATCTCGAGGTTGAGGAAGGCCTGCCAGACGATCACCAGCGCGAGCAGCAGCCCGTTGCGCAGCCAGCGGCCGGGTTCGGCCAGTCGGAGGGTGCGCCAGACGATCAGCGGGACCACGAACTGGGACACGATGTTCGGGTGCGCGTTGGCGTGCGACACCATCGCCGGCGCGTACGCGCAGAAGGCGGCCCCGAGCCAGGCCGGCCCGCGAGTGCCGATGACCACCCGGGAGAGAACGAAATACCAGGCGGTGGCCGTGGCGATCATTCCCGCGGTGAGGAAGACCAGGAAAGCGGCGCGCGGGCCGAGGAGGAGCGTGATCGGCGTCATTGGCAATGAAACGGATAATACCGACGTATTTGCCATCAAATTGACGCCGTCCGGGACGTTCATCCGGTCGGAGAAGAACGGATAGGCGAAATCGGTCACGACCCGCGCGCCGTGCGCCATCATCCACTCGAACTGCGCCTGGTCCGTCGGGTTGTCCCGGACGCCCTGGCGCGGGTCCAACCAGAGCCGCAGGGTGATCAGGAAGCCGAGCACGACGAAGCTCAGCACCGCGGCGACATCGGTCCACCACCCCTTCGGGCGTACGCCCCGGTCGGGCCCGCTCTCCGGCGCCTCGGGCGAAGGCTCGCCAGCGGGGAGGTCCGATTCGGGAGTAGTCATGACAATTCGTAGGGTAGTCAGGGGTAGCCGCCACCGTGACATGTTTCGGGGTACTGCCGTACCATGTGCCGGGTTCGCCGCCAGCCGCTCACCCGCCCGACCCGATCACATTTCGGCCACCACGGTGCCCCGATTCTTCCGCCCGCGGCGCGGATGATTCACTCTGTCGGTTCAGGCGCGGGTCGAGTCATATCGTGAGGAATCGACGCATGGCAGAAATCACCGGGGATCAGCGCGTCCAGTCCGAGGTCCTGGAGGGCCTCGCGACCGCCGTCAACCACCGTCGCTGGTTCGTCGAGCTGGCCCTGCCGTACCTCGGTGACAACCCGATCGAGATCGGCAGCGGCCTGGGCGACTACGCGCTCGAGTGGGCCACCCAACTGCCCCGGTTCACCGCCACCGAGGCCGACCCGGACCGCCTGGTCTCGCTCAAGGAGCGCCTCGCCGAGCAGCCGACCATCGAGGTCCGGCAGATGCTGCTGCCGCACTCCGAGCGGGGCGACTACAGCGCGGCCGTGTCGTACAACGTGCTGGAGCACATCGAGGACCACGTCGGCGCGCTGAGCAGCATGCGCGACCTGGTCCGTCCGGGCGGCGCGGTGATCATCATCGTGCCGGCGTTCCAGTTCGCGATGAGCCCGGCGGACATCGCCACCGGCCACGTCCGGCGCTACACGAAGAAGACCCTGGCCGCCGCGATGACCGAGGCCGGCCTCGAGGTCGAGACGATCCACTACGCCAACGCGCTCGGCCTGATCGGCTACTTCATGGCCACCAAGGTCTTCCGGCTGATGCCGAAGGAGGGCCCGATGGTGAAGGTCTACGACACCCTCGTGCTGCCCGCCACCAAGGCCGCCGAGCAGGTCGTCCGCCCGCCGTTCGGCCAGTCCGTCTTCGCCGTCGCCCGCGTCCCCGCCTGACCCACCCCACCCGGCGGCCCGCCCGGCCCGGCCCGTTGATCATGAAGTTGTTGCCCGCCGTACGGCGTGTCATGGCAACAACTTCATGATCGACGGGGACCGGGGCCGGGGGTTACTCCTTGACCTGGTAGGTGGGGCGGATGACGGCTCGGGCGAGGGTGTGGAAGGCGAGGTTGAAGCCGACGTAGGCGGGGGTGGCGTCGGGGGTCAGGTCCAGGCGGTCGACGTCGAGCGCGTGCACCGCGAAGACGTAGCGGTGCGGCCGGTCGCCGGGCGGCGGGGCGGCTCCGCCGTAGCCCCGCTCGCCGTAGTCGTTGCGCACGGTGAACGCACCCCCGAGGTCCGCCTCGGCCACCCCGCGCGGCAGCGAGGTCACGTCGGCCGGCAGGTTGACCAGTACCCAGTGCCAGAACCCGCTGCCGGTCGGGGCGTCCGGGTCGAAGCAGGTCACCACGAAGCCCCGGGTCTCCGCCGGGAAGCCGGACCAGGCGAGCTGCGGCGAGAGGTTGTCGCCGCCGAGGCTGCTGTGCGCGAAGGTGGCCTCCATCGGCTCGCCGTTCTGCACGTCGTCACTGGTGAGGGTGAACGACGAGACGGTCGGCAGCAGCTCGTACGGGTCCGGGGCGATCGGTCGTTCCAGGGTCATCGAACGGGTCCTTCCGGTGAACGGTTTCCTGCCCCTTCTTACCGCGCCGGCACCCGGTAATCGACCGGAAGCTCGCGTTGTCCGGCCGATCCGACGGTCCGGCCCGGACCGTTGCCGGGCGACAATCGTTCTCGGGAGGAATACCCCGTGAGCTCCATCTGGCGCGACTTCTGCACCGCCCTCGTCGCCGCGGTCCGCCGCCCCGACGAGGCGGCGGTACGCGCCGAGCGCCGGCGGGCGATGCGGCGGCTCGCCGAGGAGAAGATCCGCGAGCAGGAACGGCTCACCGCGCCGGAGCGTGACGACCGGCCGGCGGAGGACTGACCGGCGCCGCGTCGAAAGAGGCGCCCGACCACGGGGGCGCCGACCCGACGGACGCAGGCGAGCAGGCGCCGGCGAGGGGATCGGCGGCGGAGGGTGTGGGATTCGAACCCACGAGGACGTTGCCGCCCTACCGGTTTTCAAGACCAGCGCCATCGGCCACTAGGCGAACCCTCCCGGGCCACGGACCCGACGGGTGCGCGGCCGTGCCTAGTCTGCCACGGCCGCCGTCCGGGCGAGCGGGCACGCCACCCGGGCTGGGATGATCGGCGCCGTGTGGGAGACCCCGGCCATCGTGCTGATCACCGGAATCATGGCCGCCGGCAAGTCCACTGTGGCCGAGGCGCTGGCCCGCCGGCTGCCCCGCGCGGTGCACCTGCGCGGCGACGTCTTCCGGCGGATGGTGGTCAGCGGCCGGGCCGAGATGACCGCCGAGCTGTCGGACGAGGCGTACCGGCAGCTGCGGCTGCGCTACGACCTCGCCGCCGCGGCGGCGGACCGCTACGCCACCGCCGGCTTCACCGTGGTGCTCCAGGACATCGTCATCGGCGCCGAGCTGCCGGCCATGGTCGACCGGATCCGGCACCGGCCGCTGGCGGTCGTGGTGCTCGCACCCCGGCCGGAGGTGGTCGCCGCCCGCGAGCGGGACCGCCCGAAGAAGGGGTACGGCGACTGGCCGGTCGCCGACTTCGACGCCGAGCTGCGCACCCGGACGCCCCGGATCGGGCTCTGGCTGGACACCTCCGCGCAGACCCCGGGGCAGACGGTGGACGAGATCCTGGCCCGGGCGTGGACCGACGGTCAGGTGGGGTAGACACGAGGCATGCGCGCGATCACTATTCCGGAACCCGGCGGACCCGAGGCACTGGTCTGGAGCGAGGTCCCCGATCCCGAGCCCGGACCGGGCGAGGTGGTGGTGGACGTCCGCGCCGGCGCGGTCAACCGGGCGGACCTGCTGCAACGGCAGGGGCACTACCCGCCGCCGCCGGGCGCGCCCGCGTACCCCGGCCTGGAGTGCGCCGGGGTGGTCAGCGCGATCGGCCCCGAGGTGACCGGGTGGCGGGTCGGCCAGGAGGTCTGCGCCCTGCTCTCCGGCGGCGGGTACGCCGAGCGGGTGGCGGTGCCGGCCGGCCAGCTGCTGCCGGTGCCGGCCGGGGTCGACCTGGTCGACGCCGCCGCGCTGCCCGAGGTGGCCTGCACGGTCTGGTCGAACGTGGTGCGGCTGGCCCGGCTCGCCGAGGGCGAGACGCTGCTGGTGCACGGTGGGGGCAGCGGAATCGGCACCTTCGCCATCCAGCTTGGGGTGGCGCTGGGCGCGACCGTGGTGGTGACCGCCCGGACGGCCAAGCACCAGCGGCTGCGCGAGCTGGGCGCCGCGCACGCCGTCGACTACCGGGAGCAGGACTTCGTCGAGGAGGTCCGGCGGGTCACCGACGGCCGGGGCGCGGACGTGATCCTCGACATCATGGGCGCCTCCTACCTGGCCCGGAACGTGGCCGCGCTGGCCACCGGCGGCCGGCTGGTGGTGATCGGCATGCAGGGCGGGCGCAAGGGCGAGTTGGACCTCGGCGCGCTGCTGGCCAAGCGGGGCACGGTCGCGGCGACCGCGCTGCGGTCCCGGCCGGTGGCGGAGAAGGCGGAGATCGTCCGGGGGGTGCGCGAGCATGTCTGGCCGCTGGTCGAGTCGGGGGCGATCCGCCCGATCGTGGACCGGCGGCTGCCGATGAGCCAGGCCGCCGAGGCGCACCGACTGGTCGAGACGAACGACCACGTGGGCAAGGTCCTGCTGACCACGGGGTGACCCGGCCTATTTGGCGAGGGCCTGGTCGTCGGCCGGGCGGGGCAGCATCAGGCGCGGGCCCGGGCCCTCGCCGGCCAGCGCGTCGCTCGGGTTGCTCAGCGTGCAGCGCTGCAACGACAGGCAGCCGCAGCCGATGCAGCTGTCCAGGTCGTCGCGGAGCTTGGTCATCAGCCGGATCTTCTCGTCCAGCCGGTCCCGCCAGACCCTGGAGAGCCGCGACCAGTCGTCCGCGGTGGGCGTACGTGAGGCGGGCAGCGACTCCAGCGCCGCCCGGATCTCGTCCAGCGAGATGCCGACCTGCTGCGAGATCCGAATGAACGCCACCCGGCGCAGCTCGCCGCGGGCGTAGCGGCGCTGGTTGCCGCCGGTGCGCTCGGCCCGGATCAGCCCGAGCCGCTCGTAGTAGCGCAGCGCGGAGGGCGCCACCCCGCTGCGGTCGGAGAGCTGGCCGATGGTCAGAGACTCGTGCATCACGTTCGCCTTGAGTTGAAGTCCACTTCAACTTGCAGGCTATCCGCATGACCATGATGACCGCCAGCACGGGCCGAACCGGCACCGCCCCGTCCCCGCCGCCGGGGCCGCGGCTCCCGGCGCCCGTCGCGCCGCTGCTCGACCGGATCCGGGCCGGCCGGGAGTTCGGCGCCAACGTCTACTCCACCGTCGACGTGCTCTGGGTGCTCTACGACCGGATCCTCCGGATCACCCCGGACACCGTCGACGACCCGGAACGGGACCGCTTCCTGCTCTCCAAGGGCCACGCCGTGGCCGGCTACTACGCGGTGCTCGCCGCCAAGGGCTTCGTCCCGGTCGACTGGCTCGACGACCAGGGCGGACCGGAGAGCCGGCTCGGCGACCACCCGGACCGGCTGCTGGTGCCCGGGGTGGAGATCGGCTCCGGTTCGCTCGGCCACGGCCTCGGGCTCGGCGTCGGCACTGCGCTCGGGCTGCGCGCCCAGGGCCTGCTCACCCCGCGGGTGTACGTCCTGCTCGGCGACGCGGAGCTGGACGAGGGCTCCAACCACGAGGCGATCGCGTACGCCGGGGCGACCGGGCTGGCCAACCTGACCGCCGTGGTGGTGGACAACTCCTCGGCCACGCACGGCTGGCCGGGCGGGGCGGCGGCCCGGTTCACCGTGAACGGGTGGTCCGCCGCCACCGTCGACGGGCGCGACCACGACGCCCTGCACACCGCCCTGACCGGGCAGGACAACCACCGGCCGCACGTCGTCGTCGCGGTCGTCGATTCGGGGGAGTGACCGTGCGGGACAGTTTCGTCGACACCACCACCGCGTTGCTGGCCGAGGACCCGCGTACCGCGCTGGTGCTCGCCGACATCTCCGCCGCCGCGTTCGCCCCGGCCGCCCGCCGGCACCCGGACCGGGTGCTCAACGTCGGCATCCGGGAGCAGTTGATGGTCGGCGTGGCCGGCGGGCTCGCGCTGACCGGGCTGCGCCCGATCGTGCACAGCTACGCCCCGTTCCTCGTCGAGCGGGCGTACGAGCAGCTCAAGCTGGACCTCGACCACCAGGGGGCGAGGGCCGTGCTGGTCAGCGTGGGCGCCTCGTACGACCGGGCTGCCGCCGGGCGCACCCACCTTTCCCCGGCCGACGTCTCGCTGATCGACACGCTGCACGGGTGGACCGTGCACGTGCCCGGGCACCCCGGCGAGGCGCCGGCGCTGCTGCGCGCCGCGGTGGCCACCGACGGCTCGGCGTACCTGCGGCTCTCCACCCTGCAGAACCACCGGCCGCGCGGCGGCGACGGCGCGCTGGACCTGGTCCGGGACGCCGGGCCGGGCGCGCCGCTGCTGGTCGCGGTCGGGCCGGTGCTGGACGCCGCGGTGGCCGCGGTGGCCGACCTGGGCGTCTCGGTGGCGTACACCCACCGGCCCCGACCGTTCGACGTCGCGGGGCTGCGGGCGCTGGCCGGCGCCGAGGTGATCCTGGTCGAGCCCTACCTGGCCGGGACGTCGGCCCGGGTGGTGTCGGCGGCGCTGGCCGACCGGCCGCACCGGCTGCTGGCGCTCGGGGTGGGCCGGCAGGAGTTGCGCCGCTACGGGTCGGCCGAGGACCACACCCGCTGGCACGGGTTGGACGCGGCCGGGCTGCGCCACTCGGTGACCGGGTTCCTGGCGCCGGCGCTGGCGGCGGCCGGCCGCTGAGCGGCCGCGCCGAGCGGGGCCCGCCGGACGGGCGGGCCGAGGGTCAGCGGGTCGGGGTGCCGGCGGGCCGGCGGCGGGTGCGCTCGCGGCCGAGGATCCAGAGCGCCTCGACCCCGTCCTTCCAGGTGATCTTCTTGCCCTCCTCGCGGTTGCGGGCGCGGTAGCTGATCGGCACCTCGTAGGGCCGGATCCGGCGGCGCAGCAGCTTGCCGGTCACCTCGGCCTCCATGCCGAAGCCGCGGGAGCGGACGTCGAGCGAGCGGTAGAGGGCGACCGGCATCAGCTTGAAGCAGGTCTCCAGGTCACCGATGTAGGAGTTGAACAACACGTTCGCGGCCATCGTGACGCCCTTGTTGCCCATCACGTACCAGAAGCTGTAGGCGCTGTGGCTGCCGAACGTGCGATTGCCGTAGACCACCGTGGCGCGGCCGTCGAGCACCGGGTCGAGCAGCTTGGGGATGTCCTGCGGGTCGTACTCCAGGTCGGCGTCGAGGATGACCATGTAGTCGCCCTCGGCGTTGTCGACCGCCGTCTTGATGGCCGCGCCCTTGCCCGCGTTACGCGGGTGGGTGATGACCCGCAGCCGCGCGTCGTCGGCCCGGCCGAGGATCTCCCCGGTGCCGTCCCGGCTGCCGTCGTCGACCACGACCAGCTCGATCTCGCACGGGTAATCGACCGCCAATGCCTGCTTGAGGGCATCCGCGATGCGTTCTTCCTCGTTGTAGACCGGCATGAGGATCGAGAGCTTCACGGGAATCTCCACGGTGGCGACAATGTGTCGGGCCTAGCCTAGCCTGGCTGGTCAGCGCGGCGGTCGCCGCCACCGCCGGGCGTCCCGGGTGGCGGCGTCAGGCCGATGGTGTTTACTTCCGGCCATGTCGGCAGCCGGCTACCCGCTCGCCCTGGCGCCCGTCGCCGCCCTCGTCCTGCTGACCGTCGCCCTGCGGCCGGCCGAGCCGGCCACGGTGGCGCCACTGCGGCTGGCCGTGGTTCGGGCCGCGCTGCTGACCGGCGCCTTCGCGGTACTCACCGTGGAGCTGCTCGGCGCGCTGCGCCTGCTCACCCGGCCGGCGTTCGCGATCGCCTGGCTGCTCTTCCTGGTCGCCGCCGGGGTGGCGGTCGGCGGGCGCCGCCGCCGGGACGCGGCGCGGTCGACCGGGTCGGTCGTCGTCGCCCGGCCCGGTGCGCTGGTCGGGGCGACCGCCGGCGAGCCGGCCCGGCCGGCCGGCGCCGGCATCCCGGTCAGCGACCGGCCCGCACCCGCCGGCCCGGCCGACGACACTCCCGGCCGCGCCGGCTGGTCGACCCGGCTGGCCGGGTGGTGGCGTACGGCGGGTCGGGGCGAGCGGCTGCTCGCCGGCACGGTCGGCGGTCTGGTCCTGGTCGAGCTGCTGGTCGCGCTGCTGGCCGAGCCGAACAACTTCGATTCGCAGACCTACCACCTGCCCAAGGTGGAGCACTGGGTGGCGCAGCGCGAGCTGGACTTCTGGCCCACCGCGATCCACCGCCAGGTGACCATCCCGCCGGGCGCCGAGTACCTGCTGCTGCACCTGCGCCTGTTCACCGGCGGCGACGCGCTGCACAACCTGGTGCAGTGGGCGGCCATGCTGGGTTGCCTGCTGGTCGCCACCCGGATCACCGCCCAGCTCGGCGGCGGCCGGCGGGCCCAGTTGCTCACCGCGTTCGTGCTGGCCACCACGCCGATGGTGGCGTTGCAGGCGACCAGCACGCAGACCGACCTGGTCTGCGCCGCCTGGGTGGCCGCCGCGGCCACCCTCGCGCTGGACGGGCTGCACCGACGCACCGGCGTGGGCACGCTGCTCGGGCTCGGGGCGGCCACCGGGTTGACCGCGGTCACCAAGACCAGCGGGCTGATCGCGGTCGGCCCGCTGCTGGTGCTCTGGGGGCTCGCCCAACTGCGCCTGGCCCACCTCGACCGGAGCGCGGCCCGGCCGGCCGGCGTGGCCCGTACGGTCGCCGGGTCGCTGCTGATCCTCACCGTCGCGGTCGCGGTGGTCGGCCCGTTCCTGGCCCGGGTGACCGTCGAGTTCGGCCACCCGCTCGGCCCGCCCCGGCTGCGCGAGTCCATTCCGATGGAACGGCACGACCCCGGGTCCGTCCTGGTCAACGCGCTGCGGATCGGGCACACCGCGTTCGACACCCCGCTGGCGCCGCTACGCCGGGCCGGCGCGGAGGCGATCGTCGAGGGGGCCGGCCTGATCGGGGTGGACCCGCAGGACCGGGCCACCACCTTCGGGCGGGAGACCTTCCCGGTGCCGTCCTGGTACCCGGACGAGGACCGGGTGGCCTTCCCGCTGGCCGGAGCGCTGGCGCTGCTCGGGGCGGGGTTCGCGCTGACCCGGCCCGGCCGGGTGAGCCCGGAGCGGGCGGGAGCACTGCGGGCGTACGCGGTGGTGGTGGTGGCGGCGGTGCTGCTGCACACCGCCATGATCAAGTGGCAGCCGTGGGGCAACCGGCTGCTGCTGTACGCGCTGGTGCTGGCCGTACCGCTGGCCGGGCTCTGGCTGGACGCGCTGTTCCACCGCCGGTCCGCCCCCGGCACGGAAGCCGGCGGGGCGACCACCGGTGGCCCGCACGGGCGGCGGTCGGTGGCGGTGGGGCTCGCGGTCGCCGTGCTGGCGGCGAGCGCGCTGGCCGGGGTGCTCGCGGTTTCGTACGGCTTCCCGCGCCGGCTGGTCGGCACCGGCTCGGTCTTCACCACCGGCGAGTGGGAGACCCGGTTCCTGCGCCGTCCACAGTGGGCGGAGGAGTTCCGCTGGGCGGCGGAGGCGGTCCGGGCCGCCGATGCCCGCCGGATCGGTCTGGTGCAGCAGAACGACAACTGGGAGTACCCCTGGTGGCTGCTGCTGCGCGGTCCGGACGGCCGGCCGCCGGAGCTGGTCGCGCTCCAGTCGGTGCTGCCGGAGCGGCCGCCGGCCGACCCGGCGTCGGTGGACGCGATCGTCTGCACCGGCAGCCGGCCGGCCTGCACCCGGCTGGTGCCGCCGGGCTGGCGGGTGGAGTTCCGGGGCTACGTCGGCTACGCGCTGCCGCCCGGCCGCTGACCGGACGTCGATCAGCCCCGCCAACTCCGACCGGTACGGCGGTTTGCCGGGATCGCCCGGTTCGGCAGACCGCGCGCAAGGATTCTGAGACGTATTCACATACCTGTATGCCAGGCGTTACCGTCCGGTAACTCGATCGACATCCCGCGATCGAGGCGAAAGGAGTGCGTCGATGCTTGGTTCCGCTGCCAGGCGCGAACGTGCGACTCGACGACGGTCACTCACCGCCGTCTGCGCCGCCGCTCTCGTCCTGCCGATGCTCGCCGGACCGGCCACCCCCGCCACCGCGGCCGACCGTCCGGCCATCCAGCCACTCCCCAGCCACCTGGAGGCGATCCGCGCCGCCGAGGCCACCGCGCTCTACGGCACGCCCGCCGTCCGCCCGATCGAGCAGCGCCGCACCGCGCTGATCACCATGGGCGACAGCGAGATCTCGGGCGAGGGGGTGGGCAACTACGTCCCCGGCACCCACGAACCCGGCAACTGGTGCGACCGCTCGTACGACCAGGCGGTGTTCCGCACCGGCATCGCCGCCGACGAGAAGTACAACATCGCCTGCTCCGGGGCGACCCCGTGGAACCTGATCCGGGGCGGACCCACCCAGCACAACGAGCTCAACCAGGGCGACCACCTGGCGATCAAGGCGCGGAACACGCACGTCAAGCTGATCTGGGTGGTGGTCGGCGCCAACGGCGACGGCACGATCCAGTTCGGCCCGGTCGCCACCGACTGCACCATCCGCCGGGTCTTCTTCCAGGGCCCGTGCTACCCCACCTACACCGACCAGTGGACGATCCGCACCGACGGCAGCCGGCGGGCGGTCGAGGACGCGCTCACCGACATCCGGCGGACCATGACCGACGCCGGTTACCTGCGGTCGGACTACGAGCTGGTGCTCATGTCGTACCCGAGCCCGGGCAGCCCGGACGTGGAGGACAACCCGAACTTCCCCGGCTGGTACGCCGGCGGCTGCCTGCTCTACCTGGCCGACGCGGCGTTCGCCCGGAACAAAGCGGTGCCGCTGTTCGAGGCGGCGATCCGGGCGGCGGCGACCAACACCGGCACCCGCTACCTGGACGCCAGCCGGCTGTTCCACGGCCACGAGGTGTGCACCGACAACACCTCGGTCCGCGGCCTCTACATCGAGGTCGGCACCTGGGACGAGAACGCGGCGCGGCAGTCGTTCCACCCGAACTACCGGGGGCACGGCATGTTCGCCCAGTGCATCACCCAGTTCTGGAACGCGGGCCTCCAGCGGGCCACCTGCGTCGACCCGGCCAGCACCGGCGGCGGCGTGCTCTACCCGGGGCTGTTCGAGTTCAAGCAGCTGCGCAACGTCGCCACCGGCACCTGCGTGGACGGCAGGGGCTACGACTCGCGCAACGGCACACCGCAGCAGTCGTACGGCTGCCACGGCGGGCGTAACCAGGGCTTCTGGTACGACCCGACCCGGCAGTCGCTGCACTCCGAGCTCTCCCACGACCGCTGTCTGGACGTGGCCGGCGGCACGCTGAGCGCCGGCACCGCGGTCAACATCTACGACTGCCACGGCGGCGCCAACCAGAAGTTCGTGCTCGCCGGCAACCAGATCAAGGCGGCCGGCAACACCAACCTCTGCCTGGCGTTCGACAGCCCGTGGCTGGGCAGCCCGCGGCTGCGGCTGGCCACCTGCTCGACGAGCACCCGGCAGCAGTGGTCGTTCGAGTCCCGCAACTTCGCCAACCCGGTCGGCTACGGCCACGACGACTTCATCGGCTCCCGGGTGTACTGATTGATCCTCGTACCGGCAGTGGCCGCCCTCCCGGGGCGGCCACTGCTCACGCGTGGGGTGGTGCGCTACTTCTGCTTCGCCGGCACGACGATCAGGCGGGCCACGCCGCCGTCGCCCTCCTTGGCGCCGGCCACGCCGACGATCGTGCCGACCTTGATGTCGGTCGACCGGATCGTGGTGCGGCGCTCGACGACGCGCAGCTTGTCGCCGAAGGTCCAGGTCATGGTGAAGCCGTCGGTGGACTTCACGGTCATCGAGTCGCCGTCGATCGCGGTCACCTCGCCGCGCTGCACGGCGACGGTCTTCGTACCGTCCTTGGTCTGCACCACGGCCTCGCCGTGCAGGGTGTTGCGGCGCAGCAGCACCCGGGCCTTCCGGCGCTCACGCCCCTCCTCGGCGCGCTCGCGCCGCGGCTTCTCCCCGGTCGCGGCCGGCGGCGCGGTCGCGGCCAGGGTGTCCACCTCCAGGTCGACGGCGTCGAAGCCCAGCGCGGCGAGCGCCTGGCCCTCCGCGCCCATCGCGGCGGCCACCTCGACGGCGGTCTCCCGGACCGGCTGACCGGCCGGCTCGGCGGCCCCGCAGCCGGCGACGCCGAGCGTGACCGCCGCGAGCAGCGTGGTGGCGGCGAATCCCCAACGTGCCATGAGTCTTCCTCTCGTCGTGGTGCTACCAGCCTCCCCCGCGTCGGCGAGCGGAGCGTCAGGCCGATGTTCGAGCCGGGTAAGGATCGGGCGGGAGCCGGACGGTGAAGGCCGCGCCACCTTCCGGAGCGTGTCCCGCCCCGATATCCCCGCCGAGCCGGCGGACCAGGCCGGCGGCGAGCGCCAGCCCCAGCCCGCTACCCACCTTGCGCACCCCGCGGTACCGCTGGTGCAGCGCCCCGCGTTCGAACGCCACCGCCAGGTCGTCGTCGGTGAAGCCGGGTCCGCCGTCGCGGACCTCGACCACGCCGCCGGTGGCCGGGTCCGCGCCCGCCGGCCGGACCGCGAGCACCACCGGCGCCCCCGGCGGTACGACCCGCAGCGCGTTCTCCAACAGCCCGTCGACCACCTGCCGGATCCGGCCCGGGTCGGTGTACACGGGCACCGGCCGGTCCGGGACCTCGACCCGGAACGTCACCCCGACCGCCGCGCACCGGCCGGCCCAGGTCCGCTCCGCGTCGACCGCCAGCCGGGTCAGGTCGACCGGCACCGGTTCCAGCGGGAAATCGGCCGCCTCCAGCCGGGCCAGCGCCAGCAGGTCGCTGACCAGGCGGTCCAGGTGTTCCGCCTCGGCCAGCACGGTTCGCCCGGTGCCGGCCACCTCGGTCGCGGGGATCACGTCGTCGGCCAGCGCCTCGGCGTAGCCGCGGATCGCGGTCAGCGGGGTGCGCAACTCGTGCGAGACGGAGAGCAGGAACTCCCGCTGCCGGCCCTCGCTGGTGGCCAGGGCGGCGGCCAGCCCGTTCAGCGCGTACGCCAGGTCGGCCACCTCGTCGGGCGGCTCCACCGGCACCCGTACGGTCCGGTCCCCGGCGCGCAGCCGGGCGGCGGCCTCGGCGGCGCGCCGGATCGGGCGGGCCAGCCGGCGGGCCAGCAGCAGCCCGGCGACCAACCCGGCGGCCAGCCCGGCCAGCAGCGGCAGCCAGAGGCTGGGCAGCACCTGCCGCCACGGAGCAATGGACCGGGAACGGGTCAGCACCACTCCGTTGCCGCCGGGCAGGGCCCGCCCCTCGATCAGGGCGCGCCGCCCGTCGACCGGCCGGCGGGTCGAGACGTTGCGCCCCTCGGCCACGCGCTGCACCACCCGGGCCGGCAGCCCGGGCCGATCCGCGACACCCCGCCGGATCAGGTACGCGTCGACGCCCTGCGCGCGCAGCTGGCGGACCAGCCGTTCCTCGTCGGCGGTGCGTCCGGTCTCCAGCCGGGGGCGCAGCACCTCGGCGGCGAGCCGGGCCTGCGCGGCCAGCGCCTCCTGGTCGCGCCGCTCGACCCCGCGAATCGCGACGGGCACCGCGGCGATCGCGGTGACCAGCACCGAGACCAGGGCGACCGCGCAGGTGACCAGCACCGCGCGGGAGGTCAGCGTACGGCCGGAACGGTGGCGGGGCGGTGCCGGCGGCGGGCCGACCACCGGCAGGGCCAGGGTCGGCTCAGCCATCGGCGGCGTATCCCACGCCCCGGTGGGTGCGGATCACGCCGGCCGCGCCGAGCTTCGCCCGCACCTGCGCCACGTGCACGTCGACCGTCCGGGTGCCGGCGTGCGCGGCGTAGCCCCAGACCGCGGCCAGCAGCTCCTCCCGGGTGAACACCCGACCGGGCCGGGCCATCAGATGGGCGAGCAGGTCGAACTCGGTGCTGGTCAGCTGGACCGGGACGCCGGCGACGGTCACCGTCCGGCGGGCCGGGTCGAGGGTCACCTGGCCGACCACCCGGGGCCGGTCCACCTCGGGCGCCCCCGCCGTGCGGCGCAGCACCGCCCGCACCCGGGCGACCAGTTCCCGCGGGCTGAACGGCTTGGTGACGTAGTCGTCCGCGCCCAGTTCCAGGCCGACGACCCGGTCGACCTCGTCGTCCCGGGCGGTGAGGAAGATGACCGGGGTCCAGTCGCCGGCCTCGCGCAGCCGCCGGCAGACCTCGGTGCCGGTCAGCCCGGGCAGCGCGATGTCGAGCACGCAGGCCACCGGGCGCAGCCGGCGGGCCGCGGCCAGCCCGGCCGTCCCGTCCCGTTCCAGGTGTACGCCGAACCCGTCCCGGGTCAGGTAGAGCCGGACCAGGTCCGCGATGGCCGGCTCGTCCTCGACCACGAGGACGAGCCCGCGCGGCTGGGCGTCGACGGTCACCGGCCCATGATTGCCCACCGGGGCGGCGACGCGGACGTCGGCGGATGTTCGGGTTCGGTAAGGACACGCCGGGGCGGGATGCCCCGGCCGGCGGTCAGCGGACCGTGGCGGGACGGAAGGTGGCCGGCCGCGCGGCCGCGGGCGCGTCGCCGATGGTCGCCACGATCCGCTCCCGGGCGCTGCGCAGCCGGGTCCGGAAGGCGTGGTTGAGCAGGGCGTCGAGCTGCCACACCTGCTTCGGGTGCTGGGTCCGGATGACGAACCGCTCGCGGACCCCGTCGATCGCGGTGGCGGCCAGCTCGACGGAGTGCAGCCGGGGGTCGGGGCTCCAGGTGACGTTGCTCAGCTCGCGCAGTTCGGTGTTGAGGTGCAGGCGCAGCCGGTGCAGCACCCGGGTCTGCTGGGTGACGACCAGCCGGCGGTGGGTGAGCAGCAGCAGGTACTCGCCCGCCATCGGGCGGTCGGGACGGCCGCACCGGGTGACCAGGATGGTCGCGTCGCCGGAGCCGACGCAACGGCGGAAGATCGGCATGTGCCGGGTGGCGGTCTGCACCGCCAGGCCGGCCTCGGAGGCGGCCGGGAGGAACGTTCGGGAGAAGACGTCCATGCCCTGCCCAACGACGGCCGCACGAGGGTGACGCGGCTCACACGACAGTTTTGGAAGTTCCACGACGCCGCGTCGCACCGTCTGTGCGACGGCGGGGCGGGTGGCGGCCGCGACCGGGGCCGCGGCCGCCGTCAGCGGGTCAGCGGCGGAGGGCCCCGGACCTCACGGGCGGTGCCAGCGCGTCGGCGCCGTCCCGGTCATCCGGTAACCCGGCTGTTCGAGGTCGAGGTAGTTGCTGTCGATGTTGATTCGGACGCCGCCCCAGGTCTCGTAGTGGTCGCCCTGGTACTGCTTCATCCGGCGCTTCGGCGCCCAGTAGCTCGCCGGGATGGCCGGGTCCGACACCGTCTGGACCCCGTCCCAGCGGGCGAAGTCGAGCATGTCGGGGCGGGCGTAGCCGGGCCGCTCGTAGGCCGCCACCTGGTCGCGGAGGCCGTACGAGCCCACCGAGGTGTAGAGGCCGGACAGATAGCCGACCTCGTGCAACCGGGTGGTCCACGCGCTCGCGAAGGTGTCGACCGCAACGGTGCAGGCCGCGTCGCCCTCGTAGTGCTCGATGTCCAGGATGATCGTGCTGTTCGACGTGAGACCCAGGTTCCGCGCGTTGAGCGCCGCGTCGTCGGCCGCCTCGCGCCCCTGGGCGGCCGCCCGCGTCGGGTCGATCCGGCGCAGGTACGTCGTGCACGGCGCCTGGAGCCCGACGTAGAGCGGGAAGAACCGCCAGCCCGCCGCCTGCTGGGTGCTGACCCAGTCCTTCGTCAGGTTGGCCTGGGCGCAGCCCCGGTTGACCCCGCCGATGTAGATGCCCACCGCCCGGTACGGCGACTGGAGCCACGCGTTCATCTGCTCGTTCGAGGGTGCGGCGCAGGTGTCGAAGCCCAGGCCGGTGAAGGTGCCCGGGTGCGGTCCGGTGTAGCCGGCCGCGGCAGCCGGCGCCGGCCGGCTGGTCACCGCCGCGCCCACGAGGAGCGCGGCGACCGCGGCCGCGGCGAGGACGTGTCGGGCGGTACGGCGCAGGGCGGGCCGGGCAGGGATGAGCGTCACGGGTCTCCCGATCTGACGGGGGCGGAGAGGCGGCGGAACGGGACGGTCCGTCGGACCCTCCACCCGCCGCGTTCGGATCATCCCCGCTCGGCCGGCGACTGTCCAGTTCGGTCGCCCGGCCGGTGCGGCCGACCGGGTCGGCGGTGACCACCCGGTCGCCCGTCCGGGTCAGGCCGGATCCGGCTCCAGCAGCTCGGCCAGCCAGCCGGGCACCGCCGCGGCGTACTCGGACCGGGCGGGGTCGGCGGTGTCCAGGGCACGCCGCCAGGAGAGCAAGCGGCTCACCTTGGTCACCCCGATGGCCAGCGCGGCCGCCTCGCGCAGGGTGGCCCGGTCGTACCGGTCCGTCCACGCCTCCAGGTACGCGTTGCGCAACCGGACCAGCGCCGGGTCGCCGGGGGCGAGTGCGAGGACGTGACCGACCGAGTTCAGCGTCACGAGCAGGGTGCCGAACGGGTGCGCCACCGAGGCGTCGCCCCAGTCGAAGAAGCGGTAACCGTCGGCGGTGACGAAGACGTTGCCGTCGTGCAGGTCGTCGTGCTGAAGACTGGCCGGGATGCCGATCTCGGCGAGTCGCCGGCACCGGTCGGCGTAGTGGGGCAGCAGCCCGCGCAGCCGGTCGTACGTCTCGGGGCTGAGCCCGTCCTCGGCGCCGATCAGCAGCGACCCACGATCGTCGAGCAGCTCGGCGAGGAGGCGAGGCAGGATCTCGGGCCGGTGGTCGGGCACGCGGGCGGCGAGCAGCTCGTCGACCCGGGGAGCGAGGGCGAGCTGGAGCGCCGCGTAGTCGGGCAGGACCTGCTCCCAGCGGGTCAGGTCCCGGTCCCGGGCGAGCAGGTCGCGCAGCGACTCGCCGCCGTCGGGCAGCAGCGACCAGCCCCGGTCCGCGTCCACGGCGATCGGGTCGAGCACCCGACCGGGCGTGCGCCGGGCCAGCACGGCCAGCAGCCCGGCCTCGTGCGCGGTGCCCGGGTTGTTCGCCTTGAACCAGGCGTCCCCGGCATCGGTCGGCACCCGCCAGACCAGCGACCAGGGACGGATCCGGGGCTCGACCGGGCCGGTGACCCGCCGGCCCTGCCGGCCGAGCTGGTCGGTCACCCAGTCGAGGGCGGCGGCCTGCCAGTGCGGGTCGGCCCAGCCGGTGTGCGGCGTCGAGGTGGCGGTCACGCACGGCAATGTAGGCCCCCGCCGCCCGCCGGGCGAGGCCATTACCGGCCTCCCATCCCTAACGACCGGCGGACGCCCGGGAACCGACCGCCGACTCGGCGGGGCCCCGCCCGGCCGCCGGTGCCGGGGCGGTGGGTCAGAGCAGCTCGACGATGGTGGCGTTGGCCATGCCGCCGCCCTCGCACATCGTCTGCAGGCCGTAGCGGATGCCGTTGTCGCGCATGTGGGCGAGCATCGTGGTCATGATCCGGGCGCCGGACGCGCCCAGCGGGTGCCCGAGGGCGATCGCGCCGCCGCGCGGGTTGAGCCGCTCCGGGGCCGCCTCCGTCTCCGCCAGCCAGGCCAGCGGCACCGGGGCGAACGCCTCGTTCACCTCGTACACCCCGATCTCCTCGATGCCCAGCCCCGCGCGGCGCAGCGCCTTGGCGGTGGCCGGGATGGGGGCGGTGAGCATGGTGACCGGGTCGTCCGCGGCGACCACGGCGGTGTGGACGCGGGCCAGCGGGCGCAGGCCGTGTCGGCTGGCCCACTCGCTGGTGGTGACGGCGAGCGCCGCCGCGCCGTCGCTGATCTGCGACGCGGAGCCGGCGGTGACCACGCCGTCGGGCCGGAACGGGGTGGGCAGTTCGCCGAGCTTCGCCAGCGAGGTGTCCCGCCGGATGCCCTCGTCGGCGGCGAACTTGCCGCCGTCGGCCAGGGCCACCGGGGCGAGTTCGGCGTCGAACGCGCCGGCGTCCTGCGCGGCGGCCGCCTTCTCGTGGCTGGCCAGCGCGTACTCGTCGAGCTGGGCCCGGGAGAAGCGCCAGCGCTGGGCGATCAGCTCGGCCCCGACGCCCTGGTTGAACGGCAGGGGGGACTCGTCGGCGAAGCCGGTCACGCCCCGGTAGCGGTCGCGCACCTGGTCGCTGAAGGGCATCCCACCGGCCACGCTGGAGCCCATCGGCACCCGGGACATCGACTCCACGCCGCCGGCGACCACCAGGTCGGCCTGGCCGGAGAGCACGGTGGCGGCGGCGAAGTGCAGCGCCTGCTGGCTCGACCCGCACTGCCGGTCGAGCGTGGTGCCGGGCACCGACTCCGGCCAGCCGGCGGCCAGTACGCCGTTGCGGGCGATGTTCCACGACTGCTCGCCGACCTGCGACACGCAGCCCCAGATGACGTCGTCGACCTGCTCCGGGTCGATGCCGGTGCGCTCAGCGAGGGCGCGCAGCACGTGCGCCGACAGGTCCACCGGGTGGACCGTGGCCAGGCTGCCCTTGCGCCGCCCCACCGGGGTGCGTACCGCGCCGACGATAACCGCGTCACTCATGTCTACTCCCCGGTAACTTGGGTCGTCCCCGATCCTACGTCCTCGGCGGGGCGGTCGTCCCCCCACGGGGCGCTGGCATGCTGGGCGGATGGAAGCTGAGTCGTCGGGGCAGTGGCGGGTGCCCGCCGCCCTGCCGGTGCTGAAGGCCGCCGGCGCGGTCGTGCTGGTGGCGCTCGGGCTGCTCCTCGCCGGCGGCGATCCGGTCCAGCTGGTGCTCGCCGGGCTGGCCGCCGCCGCGCTGCTCGGCTGGGCACTGCGCGACGTGGTCGCCCCGGTCCGGCTGGCCGTCGACCCCGAGGGCATCACCGTGATCGCGGGCTGGGCCGGGCGCCGCCGGCTGCCCTGGACCGCGGTCGAGGCGATCACCGTGGACCGCCGCGCCCGGCTGGGCCTGACCAGCGAGGTGCTGGAGATCGACGCCGGCGAGTCGCTGCACCTGTTCGGCCGCTCCGACCTGGGCGCCGAGCCGGCCGAGGTGGCCGAGGCGCTGCGCAGTGCCCGCCCGGCGGCCTGACCCGCCGCTCAGCCGACCAGGGCGGCGGTACGGACCAGCGCCAGGCCGAGCAGCGCCAGCACCAGGAGCGCGCCGCCGGCCAGCTGCACCAGCGTGCGCCGCGACCGCGGGGCGTACGCCAGCACCAGCGCCATCGCCGCGCCGACCACCAGGCCGCCCAGGTGCCCGGGGATGGAGATGCCCGGCACGGTCAGGGTGAAGACCAGGTTGACCACCAGGATCGGGATGACCTGGGAGATGTCCCGGCCCATCTTCCGTTCGATCACGATGAGCGCGGCGAAGAGCCCGAAGATGGCCGTGGAGGCGCCGGCGGTGGTCACGTTCGGCTCGCTGAACAGGTACGCGGCGACGTTCCCGCCGAAACCGGCGAGCAGGTAGAGCGACAGGAAGCGCAGCGGCCCGAGGTTGGCCTCCAGCGACCGGCCGAGCACCCACAGCGCCCACATGTTCAGCAGCAGGTGGACCACGCCGAAGTGCAGGAACATCGCGGTGACCAGCCGGTACCACTGGCCCTCGGCGATGCCGCCGACAGCTCCGTCGGGGAACATCGCACCGCCCAGCACCGAGCCCCAGTCGGTGAGCGGGGTGGGGCCGCCCAGCAGGCCGCCGAAGCCGGAACCGCCGGCGGCCGCGTCGCCGCCGCGGTCGGAGGCGATGGAGAGCAGCATCAGCAGCACGTTGAGCGCGATCAGCGCCTTGGTCACGTAGCCGTGCCGGCCGGCGGCACCGCCACCGAAGGCGGTACGCGCCGGCCGCACGCTACGGCGTCCTTCGTTGACGCACTCCGGGCACTGGTGCCCGACCGACGCCTCCCGCATGCAGTCCGGGCAGATCGGCCGGTCGCAGCGGGTGCACCGGACGTAGGTCTCCCGGCCCGGGTGCCGGTAGCAGACCGGGGTGGTCGGCGGCGACTCGCTCATCGCGCCGGCCTTTCCTCCGGGACCGTACGGTCCCGCCGGGCCCGCCCTCCGGAGCGCTCAGTCATGCGAGCAAAGGTACCTCGCCGAGGCTCAGCCCTCGGCGTGCTCGATCTCGACCCGCTCGATGACCACGTCCTGCAGCGGCCGGTCACTCGGGCCGGTCGGGGTGTTGGCGATCGTGTCGACGACCTTCGCCGAGGCCTCGTCGGCGACCTGACCGAAGATGGTGTGCCGGTTGTTCAGGTGCGGCGTCGGCGAGACGGTGATGAAGAACTGCGAGCCGTTGGTGCCGGGCCCGGCGTTCGCCATCGCCAGCAGGTACGGCCGGTCGAAGCGCAGCTCCGGGTGGAACTCGTCGGCGAACTTGTAGCCGGGGCCACCGCGACCGGTGCCGGTCGGGTCGCCCATCTGGACCATGAAGCCGCTGATCACCCGGTGCGAGATGGTGCCGTCGTAGTACGGTCCGCTGCCCGGCTGACCGGTGCGCGGGTCGATGTATTCGCGCTTGCCCTCGGCCAGCTCGACGAAGTTGCGGACGGTCTTCGGCGCGTGGTTGGGGAAGAGCTCCAGCCGGATCGGGCCGGCGTTGGTGTGCAAGGTGGCGTAGACAGCCTCGGCCACGGGTACTCCTCACTCGTTGGTCAGTTCCATGCGGATCCTCCCATGTGCCCGATCTGGCCATGCGGAGGCATCCGAAGGTGGAGGATGACGGAGGAACAACTCCCAGGAGGTGGGACCGTGTTTGGAATCGGGCGGCGTAAGTCCCAGGGGCAGCTCGCCAGGGCCGAGCTGAACCAGAGCATCAGCCACCTGATGCAGGCAGCCAACCATGCCGCGAAGGGTGCCGGCGCGAACGTCGGCCCGCGGGTCCAGGCGGCCCGGGGCTTCGTCGCGCCGACGGCGGCGAAGGTGCGTGACCGCGCCGCGACCGGCTGGGGGACCACGCTCACCACGCTCGCCCCGCTGGCCGCCGCCGCCCGTGACGGTGCCGGGCAGGCGGGCTCGATGACCAGGAAGGCCAAGGCGAAGAACATGCGGATCACTGGCAAGAAGAAGCAGCCCCGCCGTCGCGGGTCCATGATGACCGGTCTGCTGGCCGCCGGCGCGGTGGCCGGCCTGGCCGGGGCGATGGCTCTGCGCCGCCGCCGTGAGCAGCAGGAGTGGGCCGAGTACGACCCGACCCGCACGCTGGAGCCGATGCGCGACGAGGTGGACACCATCGAGGTGAAGACGCGGTCGGCCGGCGGCACGACGGTGACCGACGCGTCCACGATGTCCAGCGGCTCGGCGGTGGCCGGCGGCCCGACCGGGGCCGGCAGCTCGGCGGTGGCCGGCGGCGACAGCGCCTCCACCACCTCCCCCGGCAAGCAGCCGACCATCCAGGAGACGAAGAAGGTCCCGTCGGTGGCCGAGGGAGCCCGGGACGTCTCCGGCCGACCGGCCGACGACCTGAGCAAGGCGATGGGCAAGGACACCGCCCGGACCAACGGGCGTCGCTGACCCGAGGGTCACCGACGCCGCTGACCCGCGGGTCGCGGGAAGCGCCGGCGAGGCGGGGGCACCCCCGCGACGCCGGCGCTTCCGCGTGCGCACCGGCCGCCGGCGCGGGTCAGAGCCAGCCGTTGCGGCGGAACCAGCGGTAGAGGGCCAGCGAGATGGTCAGCATCAGCGCGAGCACGACCGGATAGCCGTACGTCATCCGGAGCTCCGGCATGACGTCGAAGTTCATTCCGTAGATGCCGGCGATGGCGGTCCAGACCGCGGCGATGGCCGCCCACGCGGCGATCTTCCGCATGTCGTTGTTCTGGTCGACCGTGACCTGGGCCAGCCGCGCCTGGAGGATCGAGTTGAGCAGGTCGTCGTAGGAGTTGACCTGCTCGACCGTCCGGCTGAGGTGGTCCTGCACGTCCCGGAAGTAGCGGCGGACCTCCTTCGGCACGTCCCGGTTCATCTGCGAGGTGAGTGTCAGCAGCGGCCGTTGCAGCGGGGTCACCGCCCGCTTGAACTCCACCAGTTCCCGCTTCATCTGGTAGATCCGCTGGATCCGGCCGGTGGCGTGCCGGTCGAAGACCTCGGCCTCCAGCGTGTCGAGGTCGTCCTCCAGCCGGTCGGCCACCTCCAGGTAGAGATCCACCACCCGGTCGGTGACCGCGTACGCCACCGCCCACGGGCCCTGGAGCAGCAACTCCTGCTTGGTCTCCAGGTCGGCCCGGACGGGCGAGAGCCGGCAGGCGTCCCCGTGCCGGACGCTGATCAGGAAGTTGGGGCCGATGAAGAGCATCACCTGGCCGGTCTCGACGACCTCCGAGGTCTCGGTCAGCTCCGCGTGCTCGCAGTACCGGGCGGTCCGCAGCACCAGGAAGCTGACCTCGCCGAACTGCTCCAGCTTGGGGCGTTGCTGGGCCTTGACCGCGTCCTCGACCGCCAGCTCGTGCAGGCCGTAGGTGGCGGCGATGGCGGTCATCTCGTCCAGCGACGGTTCGTGCAGGCCGAGCCAGACGAAACCGTGCTCCGCCCGGCGGGCGGCCTGGAGCGCCTCGGCGTACTGCCAGTCGCCCGGCTGCCGCCGGCCGTCGACGTAGAGCGCGCAGTCGACCACGGCGCTGCGCCCGGGGCCGCTGGGCGGGGAGGTGTCCGGGGACTCCTCGGCGCCTCGGCGGCGGGCCATCGCCCGGACCGGCGCCACCCAGGCCCGGGGCTTGAGCACCCGCCCGGCGCTCTGCGGCACCACCCGCTCCCGCTCGGCCCGGTCCGTCATCGCGCCCCCCTTCCACGCTTCGCTGCGGCTTGCAGGTTACGCCGCCGCGCCGATCACCGCCGGTGACGATCGGGGTGCGGGGGTGGCGCCGGGCGGGCCGGGCCGCATCGGGGGTGAAGGACGACACGGCCCACCCGGCGCCCTTTGGGGGCGGGGGTTGTGCTGGTCGCGCCACGCACCGTGGGGCGGATCGGCTGGGGCCGGCACTTTCCTCCGGTGACCTCGGGGCCGCGCCGGGGGAGTGAATTCCGCTACACGTGGTGAATGACGCTCGCAGCATTGTGGGCCGCGGGCCGCCCCGGCGGGAGTCCCGGGACGGCCGGTATCGTCATACTGTCGGAAACCCGACAGAAATCAGCCCCGGACGGCCGCGATCGCCTCGGCCAGCCGCCGGACACCTTCGTCGATCCGGTCGGCGGTGACCGCCGAGAACGCCAGCCGGAGGGCGTGCTGGCCGCCCTCGACGACGAAGTCGCTGCCCTTGACCACGGCCACCCCGCGCTCGGCGGCGGCCGGGGCGAGCCGGTCGACCAGCACGTCCTCGGGCAGCTCGATCCAGAGGAAGTAGCCGCCGTCCGGCTCGACGAAGCGGGCCTCCGGGATGTGCCGGCGCAGCGACTCGGCGAGCACCCGGGCCCGCTCGCCGAGCGCGGCGCGTACGGTCTCGATCGAGCGGTCGATGTCGCCGGAGACGCAGAACTGGTGCACGATCGCCTCGGAGACCATGCCGGGCGAGATGTAGAGGCTGGTCGCCTTCTTGGCGATGTCGGCGATCAGGTCCGCCGGACCGACCAGGTAACCGACCCGCACCCCGGGGCAGACCGTCTTGGTGAAGCTGGAGGCGTGCACCACCACGCCGCGGGTGTCCAGCGAGAGCATCGAGGGCAGTGCCTCGCCCCGGAACCGGATGTCGGCGTACGGGTCGTCCTCGAAGATGGTGAAGTCGTACTCGGCGGCCAGGTCGAGCAGCTCGCGCCGCTTCTCCAGGGAGAGCGTCACGCCCGCCGGGTTCTGGTAGTTCGGAATGACGTGGGCCAGCCGCGGGCGCACCCCCGACTCCAGCAGCTTGCGCAGCTCGGCGGTGTCCAGGCCGTCCGGCTGGATGGTGACGCCGTGCAGCTCGCTGCCCATCCGCTTCAAATTGAGCAGGGTCCGGTCGTAGGTGGGCCGCTCGACCACCACCGCGTCGCCGGGGCGGACCAGGTGGTCGAAGAGGAACGCGTCGGCCTGCAACGAGCCGTTGGTGACCAGGACCTGCTCCGCCTTCACCCCGTGCTTCGCGGCGATCCACTCCCGCAGGGGGAGGTAGCCGACGGAGGTGCCGTAGGCGGTCACCCCGGCGGGGTCGGCGTCGAACGCGCGGACGGCGGCGGCCTTGAGCCCCTCGACATCGACGATGTCCAGCGAGGGAGCGCCACGGGCGAAGGAGATCAGCTGCTCGGCGGTCATGGCTGTTCAGCGTACGGGCGGCGACGGGGTGCGCGCGGACGGCACGGCGATGTCCGCATCCTGAGCCACCGGGTCGGGTGACCTGCGTCGACCGGTGGCCGACAGATCCGACCGGAAGGCCGAGCGGGTCGTGCTGCGCGTACCGGAACAGCCCCTCCACCGCGACCCGCGAGCCGCGCGCCGGGCGGAGCCGCGGCTCAGCCGGCGCCGACCATCCGGCTGCCGGCCCAGACCCGCATGATGTCCCGGACGGAGATCACCCCGGCCACCTCGCGGCCGTCGAGCACCACCAGGTGCCGGAAGCCGCCCCGGGCCATCGCCGCGGCCGCCTCCTCCACCGTCCACTCCGGCCCGGCGTAGACGACGTCCCAGGTCAGGTGCTCCCCGGTCCGCTCGACGTCGCAGTCCAACCCGGCCCCGATCGCCTTCAGCACGTCACGTTCCGTCATGATCCCGACTCCCTCGGAGTCCGGGTCGATCACGACCGCCGACCCGACCCCGCGGGCCGTCATCATCCGCGCGGCCTGCCGGAGCGTGTGCTCCGGGCCGACCACGAGAACCTCGCTGGACATCGCTTCCCGAACCTGCATCACGCATCACCCCTGTGGGACGGTGGCACCCGGTACGGACATCGTGGACCCCGGATGTTTCCGGGACAAGACCGGGCATCGCCGCCACGCCCGGGCGCTCGCTACTGTCGTGGCGTGTCCACCGAGCCTCTGCGCTGCGCCGGCGCCCTGATCGTCGACGACGACGCCCGCCTCTTCTTCCAGCGGCGGTCCGCCGACCGGCGCCTTTTTCCCAATTGCTGGGACATCGTCGGGGGACACCTGGAGCCCGGCGAGGAGGTCGACGACGCGCTGCGCCGCGAGGTGACCGAGGAGACCGGGTGGACGGTCTCGCACGTGCTCGGCCAGGTCGGCGAGTACCGCTACGTCGGCGACGACGGGGTGGCCCGGGTGGAGAGCGACTGGCTGGTCCGGGTCGACGGCGACCTGGCCCGACCCCGGCTGGAGGCGGGCAAGCACACCGAGTTCCGCTGGCTCCGCGCCGACGAACTGGCCCTGCTCGACGAGCACCGCGACGTCAACGACGGGCTGATCCGGCGGATCGCCGAGGAAGCCTTCGCCGCCCTGCGTTCGATCGGTCTGTGAACGACGCCGTCGAGCTGCCGCCGCACCGGTTCGCCGGGCTGGTGGCCCCGGCGGTCGACCGGGCCTTCGTCGCCGCCATGCTGGCCGGGCGCGACGGCGGCGGCGCCGAGCTCAGCCAGCGCTACGGCGGACCGGCCGCGACCGGCTTCTTGGTGGAGTTCCGCACCCGGCTCGCAATGCCCGGCGGGACCGTGGACGGAGCCGGCTTCGCCGCGGTTACCCGCTACCGGGATCCGGCCGCCTGCCAGCGGGCCCTGGACAAACAGGTCGCGTACGGGATGATCCACCGCCGGCCGGACGGTGGGCTCTCCGCCACCGACCGGGGCGTGGCCTTCCTCGCCGAGCTGTGGCGGGTGCACGCCGAGGTGACCGAGGAGCTCTGGGCCGGGCACGAGGAGCGGGTCGTCCGGCTGGTGGCGGCGCTCGGCCGGCTGCTGACGTACGCGCTGGTCCACGCCGAGGAGGAGGGGGACGGCACGGGCGCGGCGTTCGCCGCGACGGCCCCGCCGTACGAGCCGGACGGCACCCCGCCCGGGGTGCTGCTGCTCAACCGGCTCGGCACGCTGCGCTACCACCGGGCCGACGCGCACGCCGCCGCGTGGACCGCCGCCGGGCACACCGCGTCGAGTGTCGCCGCCCTGCCGGCCGGGCCGGAGCGGCTCGCCATCGACCTGGAGACCGACCGGCGGGCGGCCCCGCCCTATCTGGTGCTGACCGCCGAGGAGCGGCTGGCGATGCTCGCCGACCTGGCGGCGCTGCCCGGCTGAACCGGTTGGCCACGGCCGCTCTGTCACGCAGCGCTATCCTCCACCGGTGACCGGGAGTCGTACGAGGGAGGATGTCGGATGATCGGGATGGTGCTCGCGGCCGGGGCGGGGCGCCGGCTGCGCCCGTACACCGACACCCTGCCCAAGGCGTTGGTGCCGGTGGACGGGGACACCACCATCCTGGACATCGCGCTGCGCAACCTGGCCGAGGTGGGGCTCACCGAGATCGTGATCGTGGTCGGCTACGCGGCGGACGCGGTCCGCGAGCGGCAGGCCGACCTGGAGAAGCGGTACGGCGTCACGCTCACCCTGGTGCACAACGACAAGGCCGAGGAGTGGAACAACGCCTACTCGCTCTGGCTGGCCCGGGAGCACTTCGCCCGGGGCGTACTGCTGGTCAACGGCGACACCGTGCACCCGGTGAGCGTGGAGAAGACCCTGCTGGCCGAGCGCGGCCCGGGCATCCTGCTGGCGATCGACACGATCAAGGCGCTGGCCGAGGAGGAGATGAAGACCACCTTCGACGCGGCCGGCCAGCTCACCCGGATCACCAAGATCATGGATCCGGGCGAGGCGTACGGGGAGTACATCGGCGCGACGCTGATCGAGCCGCAGGTGGCCGACGCCCTGGCCGACGCGCTCGAGGCGACCTGGCGGCGCGACCCGAACCTCTACTACGAGGACGGCTACCAGGAGTTCGCCGACCGCGGCGGCGAGGTGCGGGCCGCGCCGATCGGGGACGTCTCCTGGGTCGAGGTCGACAACCACGCCGACCTGGCCCGGGCCTGGGAGGTCGCGTGCCGCTACTAGCCCGTACGGTGCTGACCCCGCTGCACATCGACGTGCGGCGTGGGGCGGTCGCCGACCTGGGCCCGCTCCTGGCCGACCGGCGGATCTCCGCCGGCGGCGACGTCGCGGTGGTGGTCGGCCCCGGCCAGGGCGAGAAGATCGTCGAACTGTGCCGGCCGTCGCTCGGCGCGGCCGACGTGTTCACGGTCGCCGGCGGCACCATCGACGCCGCCAACGAACTTGGCGACCGGTTGCGCCGCCGCCAGTACGACGCCGTGGTCGGCATCGGCGGCGGCAAGACCATCGACACCGCCAAGTACGCGGCCACCCGGTACGGGATTCCGATGGTGACCGTGGCGACCAGCCTGGCCAACGACGGCATCGCCTCCCCCACCGCCTCGCTCGACCACGAGGGCGGCAAGGGCTCTTACGGAGTGCACATCCCGATCGCGGTCATGGTCGACCTCGACTTCGTGGAGACCGGCCCGGACCGGCAGACCCAGGCCGGCATCGGCGACGCGGTGAGCAACCTGAACGCCTGCGCCGACTGGGAACTCGCCCACGAGGTACGCGGCGAGCCGATCGACGGGCTCGCCGTGACGCTGGCCCGCACCGGCGCCGAGGCGTTGCTCAACCACCCCGGCAAGATCACCGACGACGGCTTCCTCACCACGCTGGCCGAGGCTCTGATCCTGGGCGGTATCGCCAGTTCAGTGTGCGGGTCGACCCGCCCCGCCAGCGGCGGCGACCACGAGATCTCACACGCGATCGACCGGCTCTATCCCGGCACCGGCTCGCACGGTGAGCAAGTGGGGCTCGGTGCCCTCTTCTGCACCTTCCTCCGCGGGGATCCGGACCGGTTCAGTCGGCTCGCCCGCTGCCTGCACCGGCACGGTCTGGCCACCACACCGGCCGAGCTGGGCCTGGCCGACGAGCAGTTCGTCGAGGCCGTGCAGTTCGCGCCGGCCACCCGGCCGGACCGGTACACCATCCTCGAACACCTGGCGATGTCGCCTACCGAGACGCGGCAACGGCTGGCAGACTACGCCGGTGCAATCCGCGACCACCTTGGCTGAGCCCCGTCCCACCGTCGCCGACTTCCACCGGGTGAACCGGGGTGGCGGCCTGTTCAGCGAATCGATCAGCCAGTGGCTGGGCGCGGTCTTCGCGCTCGTCGCGCAGCGCCTCGGGCTGCGCCCCACCGCGCTGACCATCACCAACCTGGTGCTCGGCCTGGCCACCTCGGTCACCGTGGTGGCGCTCGCCGGGCCGGTCGCCGCCGGCGACGTGCCGGCCTGGCTGGTCGGGCTGCTCGCGCTGGTCGGCTGGCAGGTCGCGTACGCCCTGGACTGCGCGGACGGGCAGCTGGCCCGGGTGACCGGCCAGGGCAGCGCGGCCGGTGCCCGCGTCGACGTGCTCTGCGACGTGGCGGCGCAGATCGCCCTGGTCGCCGCCCTGTCGGCGACCGCGGTCGCGCAGCGGCCGTCCACCCCCAGCTGGCTGGTGGCGGTCTTCGCCGGCACCTGGATGGTCAACCTGGTCACCTCGGTGATGCAGGCCGGCCCGAACGCCGCGAGCATGGTCACCTCGACGTCGCTGCCGGTACGCCTCGTGAAGCTGGTCCGCGACTACGGCGCGGTGATCTTCGTGGCCGCGCTGGTGCTGCTCCTCGCCCCCGCCCTGGCGTTCTGGGTGATCGTCGCCTTCACCCTCGTCAACGGCGGCTTCCTGCTGGCCAGCATCGCCTTCTCCGCCCGCGCCTCGCTCCGCTGACCCCGCGCCGAGCGCCGAGCGCCGAGCGCCGAGCGCCGAGCGCCGAGCGCCGAGCGCCGAGCGCCGAGCGCCGAGAGATCTTGGTAGCAAGTGGCCCCTGTAGGGGCCGTTTCCCACCAAGATCTCTTCGTCATTCCAGCTGATGGAACGGCGGTCCCGATTGACGGGCAAGGGGCAGCTGGCGGGCTGGGGGCAGCTGGGGTTGAGCCCACCCGGGCTGGCAGCGGGGCCGGGGCGGGACGGCGGAGCGAGCGGGACGGCGGAGCGGGCGGGCCGGGCTTGGGACGGCGGGTGGAGGTCAGCGGTCGACGGGCGTTCCGGTGCGCATCACGCCGGTGTAGATGTCGATGAGCTGCCTGGTGACCACGTCGGGGTGGAAGGTGCGCTCGTAGCGGGCGCGGGCGGCGGTCGCCAGCGTCACCGCGCCGGCCCGGGCCACCGGGAGCGCGCCGGCCAGCGCGGCCGGCTCCGGCGGCACCACCCAGCCCGCTTCGCCCGCCACCACCCCCGTCGGCAGGGTGGCCAGCCCGGCACCGGGGACGGCGGAGGCGACGGCCGCCGGGCCGGTGCCGGCCGGTTCCCGGGGGGTGTCCGCGCCGACCAGGTAGGGGATGCCGCCGAGGGCGGTGCCGAGCACCGGCCGGCCGGCGGCCAGCGCCTCGATGATCACGGTGGGCAGCACGTCGTGCCAGGTCGAGGTGGCCAGCACCACCGCGCTCGACTCCAGCGCGGCACGCACGCCGGCGCGGTCCAGCGGGCCGAGGAAGGTGACGTCCGCCCGCTCGGCGGCCGCCGCCTCGACCAGCGGGCGCAGTTCACCGTCGCCGGCGATGCGCAGCGGGCCGAGCGCGCCGTCCGGGTGCCGCCGCCACGCGTCCAGCAGCAGACCCAGCCCCTTTTCCGGGGAGAGCCGGCCGAGGAAGAGGAACCCGTCGCCGAGCGGGGCGGGCCGGCCCGGGTCGGGGATGCCGTTCGGCTTCACCACGATCCGCTCGGCGGGGATGCCGTAGTCGCGCAGGTGGTCGGCGACCGCCGAGGTGAGCGCGATGAACCGGTCCACCGAGCGCCAGGTGCCCCGGTGCACCGCCAGCGTGGTGGCCATCAGCGCGCTCTGCGCCCGCGACCCCCGGTAGCAGCGGTGCACGATCGCCGGCACGCCCAGCGCCCGGCCCCGGCAGTCCTGGCAGATCATCCCGTCCCGAAAGTAGAGCCCGGAGGAGCAGACCTGCCGGTAGTTGTGCACCGTCTGCACCACCGGCACGCCGTGCCGGTGCGCCGTCCGCACCACCCAGGGCGAGATCAGCGGGTACGGGTTGTGCAGGTGCAGCACGTCCGGCCGGTGCTCGGTGAGCAGCCGGCTGAGGTCCTGCTGGGCGCGGGGCGCGTAGATCGGGGAGATCGGCAGCAGCGCCTTGGCCGTCTTCGGCATCGTCGGGATCTCGTCCGAGCTGCGCAGGAACGGCAGCACCTCGACGCCCGCCGCGGTGAGCTGGGCGATCTCGGCGTCGACGATGGTGTTCTCCCCGGACGGCTGGGCCTCCCGGTACCGGTTGTGCGCCACCACGATTCTCACGGGAAAGAAGGCTACCGTTGGCTGATGCCCGAACTCCCGGAGGTTGAGGCGCTCGCGGGCTACCTGCGCGAGCGCGCGGTGGGGCGGCGTGTCGACCGGCTGGAGGTCGCCGCGATCAGCGCCCTGAAGACGTACGACCCGGCGCCGACCGCGGCGGCCGGGCGCGCGGTGGTGGACGCCCGCCGGCACGGCAAGTTCCTCGACGTGATGCTCGACGGCGACCTGCACCTGGTGGTGCACCTGGCCCGGGCGGGCTGGCTGCACTACCGGGAGGCCTTCGGATCGGCGGCCCCGCTGCGCCCCGGCAAGGGGCCGATCGCGCTGCGGGTACGCCTCGACGACGGCTCCGGCTTCGACCTCACCGAGGCCGGCACCCAGAAGAAACTGGCCGTCTACCTGGTCACCGACCCGGCGACGGTGCCCGGGGTGGCCAAGCTCGGCCCGGACGCGCTCGCCGCCGACCTGGCCACCTTCAGCGCCCGGCTGCGCAGCCGCCGGGGCCAGGTCAAGGGGGTGCTGACCGACCAGGCGGTGCTCGCCGGGGTCGGCAACGCGTACTCGGACGAGATCCTGCACGCGGCGAAGCTCTCCCCGTTCGCGATCACCGACCGGCTGACCGACGACCAGCTGGCGGCGCTGCACGAGGCCACCCGGCAGGTGCTCGGCGACGCGGTGCGCCGGTCGCTCGGCCAGAAGGCGGCGGAGCTGAAGGGCGAGAAGCGCTCCGGGCTGAAGGTGCACGCCCGCACCGGCCAGCCCTGCCCGGTCTGCGGGGACACCGTCCGGGAGGTCTCCTTCGCCGACTCCAGCCTCCAGTACTGCCCGACCTGTCAGACCGGCGGCAAGCCGCTGGCTGACCGACGGTTGTCCCGCCTTGTACGGTGAGTAACACCACTCCATGGTTACGGAGAGGAATCGGACTTCGATCGCCGAACCTCCGGTCCGAGTCTCTTCCAGGGTGGCCATCCATCGGTATAGTGGCTCGGTCCCCGGCTTCCAAAGGGCACGGAGCCGGCCAGATCCCTGCCGCACCAGCCAGGCGCATTGTCCTCCGGGTCGGCGTCGGGCCGGTGCCCGCGTGGGAGACTGGGACGGTGGGCGACCCGGGCCCTCACTGCGAGTGAGCGGCACGTGTCATGCGGGAGGACATGGGTGAGGTGACGACAAGCCTCCAGCGCCCGGTAACCAACGAAGGCCGGAGCAAACTCGTGCGGCACGTCGACAGCTTCGAGATCCAGCCGCCGGCATCGCCGTCCCACAACGGCGTACCCCGCTCGGCGTGGGCCCGGGCCCGGCGCCGCGTGTCCCGCTGGCACCGTCCCTACATCGCCCTGCTGCTGCTGCTCGACTTCGCGGCGGCGGCCGTGGCGAGCCTGATCGCCATCCAGGCGTTCGACCAGTCCCGGGCCGGCTTCTACAACGCCGAGCAGGACCCGACCTGGTTCCACACGGTGGCGTTCGTGCTGCTGCCGCTCGGCTGGGTGGTGATCCTCTGGGGCAACCGCGCCTACGACCGGCGCTACCTCGGCCTCGGCCCGGACGAGTTCAAGCGGGTGATCCGGGCCGGCGTCGCCGTCGCGGCCACGGTCTCGTTCATCGCCTTCGCCACCAAGACCGACCTGTCCCGGTACACCGTCGGCACCGCCCTGCTCGCGGCGTTGATGCTGATCCTGCTGAACCGGATCCTCTGCCGCTTCGTGCTGCACGCGGTCCGGCGCAACATCGGCCAGGCCGGGCACCGGATGGTGCTGGTCGGCACCCTGCCGGAGTGCCTCGAGGTCTACACCGCGGTCACCCGCAACCCGGCGGCCGGGCTGATGCCGGTCGCCATCCACGTCACCGACGGCTACGCGGCCGCCCGGGGCATGCAGACCCCGGTCCCGGTGTACGCGGGCCGCGACGTGCTGGCCCTGGTCCGCGAGGTCGGCGGTGACACCATCGCGGTCTGCGGCTCGGCCAGCGCCGAGCCGGGTGAGCTGCGCCGGTTGGCCTGGCAGCTGGAGGGCTCCGGCGTCGACCTGGTCGTCGCGCCGCAGCTGACCGACATCGCCGGCCCCCGGGTGCACATCCGCCCGATCGAGGGCCTGCCGCTGCTGCACGTGGAGGAGCCGACCCTGTCCGGGCCGGCGCTGCTGGCCAAGAACCTGATGGACCGGGTGGCCGCCGGGCTCGGGCTGCTGCTTCTGGTCCCGGTCTTCCTGGCCATCGCGATCGCGATCCGGATCTCCGACCCGGGGCCGGTCTTCTTCCGCCAGCCCCGGGTGGGCCACGAGGGGCGCACCTTCCGGGTGTGGAAGTTCCGGACCATGTACGTCGACGCGGAGGAGCGGCTGGCCAGCCTGGTCGACCAGAACGAGACCGACGGCATGCTGTTCAAGATGAAGCAGGACCCCCGGGTCTTCCCGGTGGGCCGCTTCCTGCGGGCCACCTCGCTCGACGAGCTGCCGCAGCTGATCAACGTGCTCTGGGGCGAGATGTCGCTGGTCGGGCCGCGTCCGCTCCCGGCCGACGACGGCGACTTCCTGGGCGACGTGCGCCGCCGGCTGCTGGTCCGCCCCGGCATGACCGGGCTCTGGCAGGTCTCCGGCCGCTCCGACCTCTCCTGGGACGAGGCGGTCCGGCTGGACCTCTACTACGTCGACAACTGGTCGCTGGCGTACGACCTGAGCATCCTGTGGCGCACGGTCGGCGTGGTGCTCGCCCGCAAGGGAGCGTACTGACCCCTTGGCGTCGGGGTCCGGAGCCGACAGGATCTGGGCGTGGGTGGCAACCTCTCCGCCGTCTTCGGCGTCGTCTCGCTGGTCACCGCGCTGGGCGCGGCCCTGTTCGCGGTCGTCCGGCTGCGCGGGCGGCGGGGCATCGCCACCGCCACCCAACGGGCCACCTACGAGGTGCTGCACACCGCCGGGCTGGCCGCCGAGCCGCTGCGGGCCGGGCTGAGCGCGGCGAACGCGGCGAAGGCCGTACGCCACCTGCGCGCCCTGGTGGGCGCGGTCGGGCTGGCCCTGACCGACCAGGCGGAGCTGCTCGCCCTGGACGGGCGGGGCGGGCACCACGGCGGGCAACTGGCCGCGGCGGCCCGCCGGGCCGTGGCGGCCGGGCGTTCGACCGTGCTGGGCGACGCGGAGCTGCACTGCGACCGGGTCGACTGCCCGGTCCGCGGCGCGGTGGTGGCGCCACTGGCCGGCCCGGACGGGCGGGTGGTCGGCGCCCTGGTCGCGATCGCCGACGCCGCGCCCGCGCCCGGGCTGGTGCAGGCCACCCTGGAGACCGCGCACTGGGCCGGTAACCAGCTCGCGCTCGCCGAGCTGGACTCGTCCCGGGAGCGGCTAGCCCGGGCCGAGATCCGGGCGTTGCGGGCGCAGATCAGCCCGCACTTCATCTACAACGCGCTGACCGCGATCGGCTCGTTCGTCCGCACCGACCCGGAGCGGGCCCGGGAGCTGATCCTGGAGTTCGCCGAGTTCACCCGCTACTCGTTCCGGGCGCACGGGGAGTTCACCACGCTGGCCGAGGAGCTGCGCTCGATCGACCGCTACCTGACCATCGAGCGGGCCCGGTTCGGCGACCGGCTCCAGGTGCGGTTGCAGATCGCCCCGGAGGTGCTGCCGGTGACGCTGCCGTTCCTCTGCCTGCAACCGCTGGTGGAGAATGCCGTCCGGCACGGGTTGTCCCGCAAGCCGGGCACGGGCATGGTGAGCATCGAGGCCCGGGACGCGGGCGCGGAGTGCCACATCACGGTGGAGGACGACGGGGTGGGAATGGATCCGGCCACGCTGACCGCCGGCATCGCCGAGCTGGCGGCCGGTGACCTGGGCGACGACCCGGGCCAGCACGTCGGCCTCTCCAACGTCGACGAGCGGCTCCGGTCGGTCTTCGGGGACGGCTTCGGCCTGGTCGTCGAGACCGGGCTGGGCTCGGGCACGAAGGTGAGCATGCGGGTGCCGAAGTTCCACCCGGGCGTACGGGCGGGTTCGTGAGCGCGAACCCGTCCGGGTTTCTCCGGGTGCTGGCGGTCGACGACGAGCCACCGGCGCTGGACGAGCTGGCCTACCACCTGCGGTCGGATCCCCGGGTAGCCCGGCTGCACACGGCCGGGGACGCCACCGAGGCGCTCCGGGTGCTCCGCGACGGCGACGTGGACGTGGTCTTCCTCGACATCCGGATGCCCGGCCTGGACGGCATGGAGCTGGCCCGGGTGCTGCGCCGGTTCGCCCGGCCGCCGGCGATCGTCTTCGTCACCGCGTACGACGACGGGGCGGTGGACGCCTTCGACCTCGGCGCCACCGACTACGTCCGCAAGCCGGTCCGCGCCGAGCGGCTCGCCGAGTCGCTGCGCCGGGTGATCGGCTCCCGGGTGGTGCCGTCGCACCCGGCCGCGCTGGCCCGGGCCGAGGAGGACCCGACGATCCCGATCGAGCTGGCCGGCACCACCCGGATGCTGCCCCGCTCAGCGGTGCGCTGGGTGGAGGCGCAGGGCGACTACGCCCGGCTGCACACCGCCGACGGCTCGCACCTGGTCCGGGTGTCGCTGGCGACCCTGGCCGAACGCTGGGCGGACGCCGGGTTCGTCCGGATCCACCGGTCGTACCTGGTGCAGCTGAAGCTGATCGCCGAGCTGCGGCTGGTCAACTCCGGGTACGTGGTGGTGATCGACTCGACGGAGCTGCCGGTGAGCCGGCGGCACACCCGGGAACTGAAGGACAAGCTGGTGCGGGCGGCGAAGCAGGACTGGAACCGCTGAGCGCGCGCCAGCCCGGTCCCGCTCCGCCGGCCGTCAGGCCTTGACCCGCCCCTCCAGGTAACGCGCGATGGCGGTCACCTGCTCGCGGGACAGCGGGGACTCCGGCTGCGCCGGCACCGCCGACTCGTCGACCCCGACCATGTTCAGGACGCTCACCTCGAGCACCCGGTTGTCCGGCAGTTGGACGCTCACCACGTGCTGCACACTCTGCTGCCGCCGGCCGGTGTACGTCTGCGTCTTCGTCCGGGCACCGCTCGGCGTGGTTCCCTCCACGCACTCCCGGCGGTACCGATTGTCCTCCTGGACCTCCGGCGGAAGCCGGCACGGCCAGTGGAACCCGGTCGCCTCCATGCACCCCGGGAGGAACCGTTCGCCCTCCTGGGCGCCCGGCGGACGCCGGCACGACCCGTGGGACCCGGTCTCGTCCGGGTCGCTCCGATCCGGCGCGATGGACACGCCCAGGGCACCCTTGCGCCCCTGGTAGCTCACCCCGGAGGTGCCGTTGACCAGGTCGGAGGTGCCGTTGTGGACGAACGTCGGCGGCTGCCCGTCGGGCTTGCGGGCCTCGCCGAGGTACTCCGGCATCCAGACCCACGTCGCGCCGGGCGCGACTTCCCGCAGCGCCCGGTCCAGTTCCTGGCTGAGCCGCCGGGCGGTGGCGTCGGCCGTCTCCTCGGTGTCGAAGACCAGCCGGAACCGGGTGTCCGGGGTGGGCGAGGAGGCCGCGACCGGCGGCGGGGCCGGCGTCGGGTCCTGCTCGCGTACGGCGACGCCGACGCCGCCGGCCAGCGCCAGGGCCAGCACGGCGGCCAGCGAGCCGCCGAGTCGCCGGGTGGCCCGGGCCCGCCGTTCCCGCCGGACGATGCCCGGCACGTCGACCCGGGCCGGCGGCGGGTTGCCGATCAACTCGTCGAACAACTGGTGACTCATCGGGTGCCTCCCGCTCAGAACTGGCCGTTGACGGCGGTACGCAGGTTCGCCAGCCCGCGTGCCGACTGGCTCTTGACCGTGCCGGCGGAGATGCCGAGCATCCGGGCCGTCTCCTCCACCGAGTAGTCGAGGTAGAAGCGCAGGACGAGCACCGCCCGCTGCTTCGGGGCGAGCGAGCGCAGCAGCGCGGCGAGCCCGTCCCGGTCGGTCACCGTCTCCGACACCACGCCGGCCGCGTCCGGCACCGCCGCCCTGGACTGCTCCCGGTTGTGCCAGGGGCGGCGCCGCTCGTCGAGCCAGGAGCGGGTCAGCACCCGCTGGGCGTACGCGTCGCGGTTCTCCGCCCGGCTGACCTGCCGCCAGCCCCGGTAGAGCTTCGCGACGGCGACCGACACGACGTCGTCGGCGGTGTGCCAGTCCTGGCAGAGCAGGTACGCGCTGCGCCGCCAGCGATCCATCCGCTCGGTGACGAAGGCGTGGAAGTCGTCCTCCTCGGCCCGCCTCACCGCGCTGTTTCCTCTCCACTGACCATCACGGCCGTACGACGCAGCGATCGTGCCGCGAGGTTGCACCGGGCGCGGCTCGCGGCGGTCAGGATCCGATCCTGGTGGCGATGTTCTGCGCCACCGCCCGGGCCTCCCCCATCAGCAGCGGGGCGTCCGAGGCGGGCCGGTGGTCAGTCTTGCCGGACCTGTTTGAGACGTCCAACTGGAGCCGGCCGGCCTCCGGCAACTCGACGTCGACCCGGTGCCGGACGGAACCGTCCCTCCCGACGCTCGTCTGGACCTTCATCCGCGTGCCGTCCGGTGCCGGGGATTCGTCGCAGAGCGCGCCCGTGCGCCGATCGGCCGACCGGCAGGACCAGTCGAACCGGCGTGCCCGCGCCTCGGGCACACCGAGGGTGATCGTCACCTGCAGGTCGCCCCGGCGCTCCTGGCGCACCAGCGGCGAGCCGATCCGGACGGAGTTCGGGCGGCCGTCCCGCCCTACTGTCACCAGGTACGCCGGGCGGTCCGGCGACGGGCTCCAGACCGCGGCCGGGGCTTCCGCGAGAAGCGCTCGGTTCACCGCCACGACCATCCGCCGCGCCGTCACCTCCGCCGATTCCGCCCGCGAGGGGACCGACCGGATGTCGCCGCGGGGCATCGGGGCGTCCATCCGCCGAAGGCTGGCGGCCGACGCAGTCACGGGTGCCGGTATGCCGCCGACGGCGTCCGGCCGATCACCGCTCGGGGCCGGCTCGCCGGCCACGGACAGCCCGAGGAGCACCGCGAGCGGCACGCCGAACCGCTTCCTGATGACCTTCATAACCCTAATGACTGACGGATCGCCGCAGGGGTTGCATGACCGCTCGACCCGGCGGGTCGAAGACACATTCTCGCGGAGGGAATAAGGACTCCGTGTCGTACGCTGTACGGTACTCCGTACGAGAATGGAGGCCGCCTTGTTCGACGCCGCGACCGAATTCGACCGCCAACTCGACCGCCTGGTGGAACTGGGCTACCCGGCGCTCGCCAACCTGACCGAGGACGCCTTCCGGGAACTGGTCGCCCCACTGCGGGCGGCGGCCGTCACCGGCACGGCGGGCCTGCCCGCGCCCACTGAGGCACGGGTGCCGTTCCTGCTGGTGGTCACCCGGGACCTGGTGCCGGTCGAGGAGCGGCTGGCGCGCACCACGCTGGCCGGCAAGCGCAAGCCCGGCTTCCTGGACCGGCACTACGCCGAGGGCGACCTGCCGAAGTTCGACCCGATCAAGGAACTGGAGGTGCCCGAGGGCCCGGCGTACCTGCTCTTCGACGTCGACCGGGGCGAGGAGACGCTGAACCTGGCGCCGTCGGCCGCGATGGAGGTGATCACTGCTCAGGACCGGCTGCCGCTCACCATCGACGAGGGGCTCGCCTTCGTCACGCTGTACCCGGCGGCGCTGGCCAAGAACAAGTGCTTCTCGCTGGTCGGCTCGCGCTGCGGCGACAAGCGGGTGCCGGCGATCTGGATCAGCCAGGGCGCGCCGAAGCTGGGCTGGTGCTGGTACGGCAACCCGCACACCTGGCTCGGCTCCGCCTCCGCCCGGCCGGAACGGGTCGGGCTGAACTGACCACCACCGCGAGCCGCGCGGCCGGCACCCGGCACCTCGCCGGGTGCCGGCCGCCGGGGTCGCGGACGGGAAGGGGGGCGTCCCGGCCGGCCGGGACGCCCCCCTTCCGCTCGCTGTCAGCGAACGGCGCCGGCGGCGACGAGCGCGAGGCCCCCGGCGGACGACCTGCCCGCCGTACCGGGGTAGAGGTAGAAGGTGCCCACCACGTCGGCCACCAGGTGCGTACTGCCGGTGAGGTTGTGCGCGTGGAACGCGTCCTGCGGGCCGATCCCGGCGATCGCGGCGTTGGACACGATCTGCCCGGCGGCGGGGTTCAGGTTGCTGGTCGCCGGCTTGCCCAGACCCGCATCCGCCGGCCAGACGGTGATCACGGTGTTGCTCGCCGGCGACACCGCCGTCACGTTCATCGCCAGCGCCCGCGTCGCCTCGCTGGCCATGGTGGCCGGAGCGACGATCCGGCGGGTGACGTTCGGGCCGAGCGCGCCGGAGGTGCCGAGCCCGGAGCGGCTGTCCACGATCCGGGTCGGGCTCAGCGGCCGGAACCGCAGCCCGTTCGCGACGGTGCCGTCGTCGATGACACCGACCAGGTCGACCACCACGTTCGCGCTCTGCGAGGTGTGCACCGTGAAGGACCGCACCCACCGCCCGCTGACACACGTGCCGCACCAGGTCGTCTGCACGAAGGCCAGGTTGGGCACGACCTTGCCGGCTCCGTAGTTGACCGTCGACGAGGTCGGCAGGTCGCCCTCGCCCGACCAGGCGGTCAGGAAGCCGCCCTTCGCCGGCGCCACCGCGGTGACGTTCAGCACCAGGCCCCGGACGTGCGTGTTGACCTCGTACCCGAAGTCGACCCAGCCCCGCACCCGGCCCCCGGCCGGTACGGCACCACCGGTGGCCCGGGTGTCGAACAGGCGGGTCGGCGTCACCGGAAGGTAGTGGCCGCCCCGCCCGCTGGTCTCCTGGACGCTGTTGAATTCGGCATAGAAGCCGACGACGTCGACCACCACGTGGACCGAGCCGGCGCGGTTGTAGATCGACACCTCACCGGCACCGAGTTTCACGGTCACGTTGTTCGACCCCAGCCAGCCCGCCGGGAAGTTGATCGACGAGGCCGTCGGGCGGTTCTGGTGAGCGGGATAGACGGTGAGGAAGCTGTCGGCGGTCGGGCCGGTCACCGTCACGTTCAGGACGACCGAGCCGGCACCGACCGGCACCCCGGCCCGGCCGGTGATGTCGAGGTCGACCGTCTGCCCGGGGCCGATCGGCGCCTTGGGCGCACCGAGCCCGATCCGGGTGTCCATCAGCCGCTGCGGCGGCAGCGGGTAGTACATCCCGACCACGCCCTCGTAGGCGTCGTACCGCAGCGGCACCAGGTGGGTGCCGTGGGTGCTGTTGTCCGGCAGCACCAGCTGGGCGAGATGCTCACCGCTGCGGGTGGCCCGGGTCGAGATGGTCACCGAGCAGGTGCCGCCCGGCGCGACGGTCCGGCCGGAGCAGGTGTCACCGGAGATGGCGAACTGCGCCGGCTCGGCACCGCCGAGGCTCGCCGCACCGAAGACCGCCGGCACACTGCCCGCCGAGGTGACGGTCACCGTCCGGGTGGGTACGGCACCGTCGATCTCCACCCGGCCGAGGTCGACCGCCGCGACGTCCGGCACGGCGGCGACGTAGTCCAGCGTGGAGTTCCACCGGATCTCGCCCCTGAGCGTTCCGGTGCTCGGTGGGCAGCGGTACGTGTAGGCCGCGGCGAACGAGGTCATCGCGCCCGAGACCGGGTCGCGCACAACGTCGAGGACCGTCACGGAACCGGAACTGTCACTGCAGGCGCGACCGGTCGAGCCCAGGAACAGATAGCCCTTGTCGGTGGCGGTGAGGAGACCGCTCATCGGGTACGTCTGCCCCTCGACCCAGCGCTGCCCCTCCGGCGGGCGCAGCCCCAGGTCGACGTACTCGCCCGGACGGGTGATGTAGAAGGAGACGTACTCGCCGAAGGCCTTCGCGTCCACCTGAGAGTTGTCGGTGTCGTAGACCCCGGAGGTGGGGACCGGGTGGCCGCCGTGGTCGCCCACGTCGATGGTCAGGGCTGTATGCGGTGAGGCCGGCGCGGCGAGCGCCATCCCGGTCGGTACGACCGACGCACCTGTCACGGCGACCACCATGCCGAGCAGCGCGCGGAACATGCGCATGAGGACCCCGTTTGCTCAAGAGGCGGGAGAATTGCCGGCCCAGCGTAGGGCGGTGCTCGGATCGCGGCAAGGAGCCCTCTTCGCCCCCGGCCGCTGGCGCCGGAAGCGCGACGAGGGTGCCCCGACAGGTCGGGGCACCCTCGTCACTGACCTGCCGGCCTACCAGGTACGGATGCCGGAGGCGTGGACCCGGAAGCCCTCCCCGGTGCCCACCGTGTACGGGTAGAGCTCGAAGGTGCCGACCACGTCCGCCACCAGGTGCGTGGAGCCGAGGAGGTTGTGCAGGTGGAACGCGTCCGCCGGGCCGATGCCGGAGAGCACGGCGTTCGAGACGGTCTGCCCCGCGGCCGGGTTCAGGTTGCTGGCCGTCGGCCTGGTGGCGCCCGTGTCGGCCGGCCACACCGTGATCACCGTGCCACTCGTCGGCGACACCGCGGTCACGTTCATGGCCAGTGCCCGGGTGGCGTCGGTGATCAGCGCGGCAGGAGTGGTGACCTTCCGGGTCACGTTGGCACCGAGGGCGTCGGTGGTGCCCTGGTCGTAGCGGCTGTCCACGATCCGGGTGGGGCTCTTCGGGGTGAACCGCAGGCCGTTCGGGACGTCCGTGCCAGCAACCACCCCGACCAGGTCCACCACCACGTGCGCCTTCTGCGAGCTGTACAGGGAGAACGTCGCCTGGACGTTGACGGTGCCGCAGCCGTGGCACTGCATGGTCTGCACAACCGCCAGGTTCGGGACGGTGCGGCCCGCGTCGTAGTTCACCGTGGACGTTCCCGGTCGATCGCCGCCGCCGGCCCAGGCGGTCAGGAAACCGCCCTTCTCGGGGGCCACCACGGTGATGTTGACGATCAGGGACTGGGCGGACGTATCCAGCTCGGGGCCGAAGTCCACCCACCCCCGACGAGTCTCCCCGGCCGACAGCGCCCCACCGCTGACCCGGGTGTCGAAGAGCCGGATCGGCGTGACCGGATGTACCTGGCCACCCACCGGCTCCAGGTGCCCGCGGGCCGCGTCGCTGGCGGCGTAGAAGCCGACGACGTCGACCACGACGTGCGTGGCGCCGGTGTGGTTGTAGATGCTGATCTTGCCACCGGCGCCGAGTTTGGCCGTGACCAGGTTCGAGCCGAGCCAGCCGGCGGCGAAGTTGATCGACGAGGCGGTCGGCCGGCTCTCGCCCGCCGGGTACAGCGTCAGGTAGCCGCCAGCGGTTGGCCGGACCACCGTCACGTTCACGACCACGGCCCCGACCCCTTCGGCGGGCACTCCCGCCCGGCCGGCGACCTGAAGGTCGAGCACGCCGGCCGGGCCGATCGGGGCCGGTGCCGTGCCGTCGACGCGGGTGTCGAGGATCCGCCCCTGGCGCGGATAGTAGGTGCCGACGGCGTTGTGGTAGCCGCTGATGCTCAACCGCACGCGACGGGAGCCGTGACTGGTGTCGTCGGCGAGGAAGATCGTCGCCGCCCTGACCGCGGTGCTGGTGACGCCTGCCGCCACCTGCAGCGTGCAGTCGTCGCCCAACACCAGCGTGCGGCCGGTGCAGTCGTTGCCGGTGACCTGGAAGGTCGCCGCATCGGGTCCGGCGACGGTCAGCGCGCCGAAGGTCACCGGCACGGTCCCCGTGGAGGTGAGGGTGACGGTGCGGGTCCGCGGCGCGGCGCCGATCTCGACCGGCCCGAAGTCGAGGGGCGACGCGTACGAGACGGCCTGGTAGTCCAGGTCGGAGTTCCAGCGCAGCTCACCGTCGATGACGCCGCTGTCGTCGTTGCAGCGGAACGCGTACGCCGCGGCGAACGCAGTCAACTGCTGCGTCTCGGCGTCCCGGGCGACCTGCCGCACGGTGATCTGGCCGGTGCCGGTGCAGGTCCGTCCGCTGGCGTCGACGCTCAACCGCGCGGCGATGCCGCCCTCGGCCGTGGCGTACGTGCGTCCTGCCTGCCAGGTCTCGCCCTCCGGCGGCGTGACGTGCACGCCCGTCCAGTCGTGCACGGTGCCGGCCCGGAAGTGCGCCGTCATGGTGAGCGCGTCCCGGCCACCCAGGCCGGTCTGCACCTCCTCGTAGCGGCTGTCGAAGACACCGCTGTAGATGCCGTAGCCGAACCGGGTCTGGTCGCCCGCGTCGACGACGAGAATGCTGGTCGGCGTCGTCGCGTCGGCGACGGCGACCCCTGGCAGTCCGGCCACGGCGCATGCCGTGGCGACGCCCATGCCGAGCAGGGCGCGGAAGATACGCATGAAAACCCCGTGGGAAGAAAGATGAACGAGAATTCGCCGGCTCAGCGTAGGGCATCACGGGGCCGGCAGGGGGTCAGCAGTACCGCGGTGGGGCCCGGGCGAAGCACCCGGGGAACCGGGCGGTGATCGCCGGCGGTGGGGGCGCTGCCCGGATCACCTCCGGCCAGCGCCCGCCGGTGCGTCAGGGCCGGTAGAAGCGGCCCGCCACGTCGACGACCACGTTCACGCTGCCCGCGTGGTTGCGCACGTTGAACTTGCCGTACGGACCGAGCTCGCCGAACACCGCGCCGGAGACGGTCTGCCCGGCCGCCGGGTTGAGGTTGCTCGCGTCCGGGACGCCGTAGTCGGGCCAGTCGGCCGGCCACACGGTGAGCACGGTGTGCCCCGTCGGCGCCACGGCCGTCACGTTCATCGCCAGAGCCACGTCCTCCGTGGTCCCCATCGCCGACGGCGGGGTCACCTTGCGGATGTCGCCGGCGCCGAGCGCGCCCGCCGTGCCCAGACCGGTGCGGCTGTCGACGATCCGGGTCGGGTTCAACGGCTGGAACCGGTAGCCGTGGAGCACCGTCCCGTCGTCCATCATCCCGAAGCCGTCCACCACGATGTGTGCGGTGGCCGAGGTGTAGATGGAGAAGGTCGGGGCTCCGTCCGGCGAGCAGAGCTCGCCGTCGCAGGGTCGCGTCTGGACGATGGCCAGGTTGGGCGTGACGGTGCCGGCTCGGAAGTTGACCGTGGAGACGGTCGGGCGGTCACCGGCGCCCGACCAGGCCGTGACGAAGCCGTCCTGCTCGGGGTCGACCACGGTGATGTTCACGACCAGCGCCCGGGCGTGCGGGTTGTCCCCGCCGAGCAGCCGCGTCAGGTGCAGGTGACTGCCGGCCCAGCGCTTCTGGCCGCCGGTGTTCGGGTCGGTCCGGCTGTCGTAGATCCGGCCCGGCCGGTGCGGGTGGTAGAAGCTGCCGATCCCCCGGCTGGCCAGGGTGTTGTCGGCCGCGTAGAAACCGACCACGTCGACCACGACGTGCGTCTCGCCGTTCCGGTTGAACACCGACACGCGGCCGCCGGAGCCGAGCTTGACCGTGACGTTGTTGGAGCCCAGCCACCCCTTGGCGAAGTTGACCGAGGATGCGTTCGGGCGGGGCTGACCCGCTGGATAGACCGTGACGAAGCCGCCCGCGGTCGGGCCGGTGATCGTCACGTTGAGGACGACCGCACCGACCCCGCTGGCCGGTACGCCGCCCCGCCCGGCGACCTGGAGGTCGACCTGGCCCGAGGGACCGATCATGGCCTGCGGCGCACCCAGGCCCTCTCGGGTGTCCATCAGCCGGGTCGGAGCGACCGGGTAGTAGGTGCCGGTCACGTCCACGGCGGCGCTCGCCGCCTGCGGCTGCGCGGTGGCCGGGGCGGCCGCGAGCGCGCAGGTCGTGGCCAGGGTGACGCCCGTGCTGAGCAGTGCGCGGAGTATTCGCATTCGGTCCCCGTGAGAACGATGGGCGAAGATCGGTCGGCCCAGACTAGGAGCGAAGACCACGGTCGACAAGACCACGTCCCGGCAACACTCCCGACCGTTCGACTTGATCAGGCCGGTGTGGACCGACGTCGTCAGTATCCGCCGATGCCGACCCGGGGAGGGGGAGAAGCAGGGCTTCGCCCGCTCAGATTAGGCGACCCATCTATGGCAGCAAGCCTCTGACCTGCGTGTCTGCTGCTTCCGTGCCAGGTCGGTCGGCATCCGGGGCACGCCGGCGACACGAAAAGGGCGCCCCGGCCGACGGCCGGGGCGCCCTTTCTCGGACGTGCTTACTTACCGGTCGAGACCGGGCTGTGCGCGCCCTCGCCGACCGGCCGCTTCACGGCGGCCTTCGCGGTGGCGGCGGAGGTGCCCGCCGCCGGCGCCGGGAGGTAGAACTCGCCCACCACGTCCATCAGGAAGTGGGTGGTGCCCAGCAGGTTGTGCACGTTGATCGTGCCGTTCACGCCGGTCAGCGGCAGTGCCCCGGCCGACACCGTCACACCGGCGTACGGGTTGAGGTTGCTGGAGTTCGGCTTGGGCAGCTCGTACCCGGCGGGCCACATGGTGATCACCGTGTTGGAGCTCGGCGCGACCGCGGTCACGTTGGTGGCCAGCGCCCAGGTCGCGTCAGTGACCATCCCGGCCGGCGGGGTGATCGTCCGGACCGAGTTCGGGCCGAGCGCTGCCGGCATGCCCTGGCCGATCCGGCTGTCGGCGATCCGGGTCGGGCTCATCGGCTTGAACCGCAGGCCGTCGCCCATCGTGCCGTCGTCCATCGCACCGACGATGTCGGTGAGGAGGTGCACGGACTGCGAGGTGTAGACCCGCCACTTCGGCGCACCGGCGGTGCACCACCAGTCGTCGCCGTAGCCGAGGCACGGCGTGGTCTGGATGTAGGCCAGGTTGGGCACGTTCTTGCCCACGGCGTAGTTGACCGTCGAGGCGTTCGGCCGGCTACCGGCGCCGGACCACGCGGTCAGGAAGCCACCGGCCGCTGGCGACACCGCGGTCAGGTTGACCACGACCGCCTTGACGTTGGGGTTGAACTCCGCGAAGTCGAGCGAGTAGTCGATCCAGGAGTTGGCCGGCAGCTTGCCGGTGCCGTCGGAGCGGGTGTCCCAGAGCCGCTCGGGCAGGTACGCCTGGTACTCGAGGCCGTTCCGGTTGGTCATGCCGTTGTCGGCGGCGTAGAAGCCCACGACGTCCACGACCACGTGCGTCGAGCCGAGGTGGTTGTAGAGCGAGACCTTGCCGCCGCTGCCCAGCTTGACGATGACGTTGTTCGAGCCGAGCCAGCCCTTGGGGAAGTTGAGCGAGGACGCGTTCGGCCGCGCCTCACCCGTCGGGTAGGCGGTGACGAAGCCACCGACCGTCGGGCCGGTGACCGTCACGTTCAGCACGACCGCGCCGGCACCGACGGCCGGCACGCCGCCTCGGCCGGCGACCAGGAGATCGACCTTGCCGCCCGCGCCGATCGCACCGGTGCTGCGGGTATCGAGCAGCCGGGCCGGGTTGAGCGCGTAGTAGGCGCCGGTGGTGTCTTCGATGGCGGCCGCAGCTTGCTGCGGCGCGGTCGGAGCCGCCGATGCCGTACCCGGCACCACGGCCAGTGCACATGCTCCGGCGAGGGTGACGCCGAGCAGAGTGCGGAATTTGCGCATAGAAACCCCGTGGAAGAAGAGGAACAGGGAATTGCCGCCTCAGCGTAGGTGTCGGGGTCAATGCCGGCAAGGCCGATACGGCGGAGTCAGAGTGGAAATCAGCTGATGGACGAATCGGGACTTAATGGTCCCTTAAAGAACCGTGAACCGAGTTATCCACAGGGGTGAAGCGTTTTCCACAGGTTGTCCACACCGGCCCCCGCTTCCCCTTGACATTCGGGCTGAGCAGGTGAGACTGCCCAGGTGGCCGCTGCCGACGATCCCGTCCCGGCGCCCCGGGCGCCGGAGCCGCCCCGGCGCGCCCGGATCGTGCTGGCCGAGGTCTCCCGACGGGACGACCGGGCCGACCGCACCCGCACCGAACTGGCCCAGCAGACCCGCGTCGGCGAGGCGCTGGTCCGTGGCCTGGTCCGCGCCCAACTGGCGCTGGCGCTGCGGCTGTCCCTGGTGGTCGCGATCGGGCTCGGCGGACTGCCCTGGCTCTTCGCCATCGCGCCCTCGGTCGGCCGGGTCACCGTGCTCGGCGTCAACCTGCCCTGGCTGCTGCTCGGGGTGGTGTCGTTTCCGTTCCTGATCGCGGTCGGCTGGGCGTACGTGCGGCTGGCCGAGCGGAACGAGCAGGACTTCACCGACCTGGTCCAGCGACCGGAGCGCTGAGGTGGGCAACAGCTTCGTGGTGCCGGCGATCGTCGCGGTCACCCTGGTGACCGTCGGGATCGGCTTCTACGGGCTGCGGCTGGCCCGCACCACCTCCGACTTCCTGGTCGCCTCCCGGGTGATCAGCCCCACCTGGAACGCGGCGGCGATCGGCGGGGAGTACCTCTCTGCGGCGAGCTTCCTCGGCGTCGCCGGCCTGGTCCTCAAGTACGGCGTGGACGTGCTCTGGTACCCGGTCGGCTTCGCCGCCGGCTACCTCGCCCTGCTGCTCTTCGTGGCCGCGCCGCTGCGCCGCTCCGGCGCGTTCACCCTGCCCGACTTCTGCGAGCTGCGGCTCGGCTCGCGCCGGCTGCGCACCCTGGCCACCGTCTTCGTGATCTTCATCGGTTGGCTCTACCTGGTGCCGCAGTTGCAGGGGGCCGGGTTGACCCTGACCACGGTGACCGGCGCCGCGTACCCGGTGGGCGCGCTGGTGGTGGCCGTGGTGGTGACCGCGAACGTGGCGCTGGGCGGCATGCGCGCGATCACCTTCGTGCAGGCCTTCCAGTACTGGCTGAAGCTGACCGCGCTCGCCGTACCGGCGATCTTCCTGGCCTTGCAGTGGCAGGCCGACGCCCGCCCGGCGGTGACCCCGCCCGACGGGCCGACGTTCCGGACCGCGACCACCGTCGTGGTCGAGCACCGCGCGACGCTCACCCTGCCCGACGGCCGGACCCGGGAGGTACGCCCCGGCGACGAGTTGACGTTCGCCGCCGGTGACCCGGTGCCGGAGGTCTCCGGGGTGGCCACCGATGCCGCAGACTGGCTGCTGCCCAGCACCGCCGGGGACGACGACCGGGGACTCTTCGCGACCTACTCGCTGATCCTGGCGACCTTCCTCGGCACCATGGGACTGCCGCACGTGCTGGTGCGCTTCTACACCAACCCGGACGGTGCGGCCGCCCGCCGCACCACCCTGGTGGTGCTCGCCCTGGTCGGCGCGTTCTACCTGCTCCCCACCATCTACGGGGTGCTCGGCCGGATCTACACCCCGCAACTGCTGGTCACCGGGCAGACCGACGCGGTGGTGGTACTGCTGCCCGAGGCCGTGCTCGGCGACGGCACCACCGGGCGGCTGCTCGCCGCGCTGGTCGCGGCCGGCGCGTTCGCGGCCTTCCTCTCCACCTCGTCCGGGCTGCTCACCAGCGTCGCCGGGGTGATCTCGACGGACGTGCTCGGGCGCGGCTCGGTACGCGGCTTCCGGCTCGCCACCGTGATCGCCGGCGCGGTGCCGACGGTGCTGGCGCTCAATCTCGCCGGGCTCGACGTCTCGCAGGTGGTCGGGCTGGCCTTCGCGGTCGCCGCGTCCAGCTTCTGTCCGCTGCTGGTGCTCGGCATCTGGTGGCGCGGGCTGACCGACCTGGGCGCCGCCGCCGGGATCCTGGTCGGCGGCGGCGCCGCGATCGTCGCGGTGCTGGTCACCGTGGTCGGGCCGCCGCTGTCCGGCTGGCCGGCCACGCTCACCGCGCAGCCGGCCGCCTGGACGGTGCCGCTCGCCTTCACCGTGATGGTGGCGGTGTCGCTGGCCACCCGCCGCCGGGCGCCGGCCGACGTCGGGGCCACCATGCTCCGCCTGCACACCCCGGAGTCGCTGCGTCTCCAGTCGGGACGTCAGCAGTAGAGCTGCACGTCGCAGATCCGGTCGGTCGCCCGCTGGGCGAGGCGTCCGGCCTCCGCCGGATCGATCAGCCCGCGTCCCCACACCTCGGCGAACAGCTCCCCCGCCGCGACGAAGACGTGCAGCGAACTGCCACCGCCGGCGTGATCGACCCGGACCACCAGCAACTCCTTCCACTGCGGGAACCGCAAGGGGACATTCTCGAGCACGGTCAGCGCGACTCTCTCGTCGCGGCAGACCTCGACCGTGGCCCGCACCACGAACAAGACCCGGTTCGTGTTGAAGTGCCGCTGCACCCGCTCGGAGAGCAGTTCGTCCGCACCACGCTGGAAGGTCTGTTCCCGTTCGGCCCGCGGCGGGATGTGGCGGCGCAACGGGTGGTCCGGATCGAGGCAGCCGGCCGTCCGGGACGTGAAGCTCCAGCCGTCGTCTGCCTCGTCCCTGGCCAGACGGTAGCCGGCCGTCACGTCGCCAGGTTGGAGCATGGCCCCGTCCTCGATCGGCGGCTCGTCCGGATCGGGGGTCGGCCAGGGTGCGGGCGGCAGGGTCGGCGCCGCCGAAGGGGTGGGCGAGCCGGTGGCCGGCGGCAGCGGCCGCGGGGCGGCGTCCGGGCGGCTCGCCAGGCCCACCGCGCCGGCCGCGACCACCGAGACGGCGACCACGCCGGCCAACACCGTGGCGATTTTCCGGCGGGTCAACTGCCGGGCGCGCCCGCGTACCTCCTCCACGGACGCCCAGGTCAGCTGCTCGGTGTCCCGGAACAGGCCGATGAAGAGCGGATCAGGCATTGCTGACCTCCTCGGGGAGGGTGGTGCCGAGCAGGTCGGCCAGGGCCTTCCGGCCGCGGGCGAGGCGGGCCTTGACCGTGCCCGTCGGCGCACCCGTCTGCGCGGCGATCTGCGCCACCGACAGGTCGGCCAGGTGGTGCAGCACGATGGCTTCCCGCTGTTCCGCCGGCAGTCGGCGGAGCGCGGTGACCAGTGCGACGGTGTCCTCGGACGGCGGCCCGACGCTGGGGGCGACACCGTGCCGGCGATATGCGGCCCTGCCGTTGCGGATCTTGCGCCAGCGGTTGGCCAGCAGGCGGTGGCCGACCGTACGCACCCACGCCTCCGGGTCGCCGTAGTCGCGAATCTTTCGCCAGCGCTGCCAGGCCCGCACGTACGCCTCCTGGGCGGCGTCCTGTGCCTCGCCGAGGTCGCCGCCGAGCGCGTACAGCACGGTGACCACCCGATGTCTCGTGGTCCGGTAGAACTCCTCGAACCCCGCTTCGGTGTCCATCCGGCCTCCGCCCGCCGTTCCTGCGACTGTCACCCGCCACCCGGCCGGTCGGTTGCACGTGACCCGGATACGCCTGCGGGATGACAGCGGATCATTCCTCGGCCGGACCAGCAATTGGTCGCGGACGGATACGGTCGGATCCATGACTGGTGAGCACTCCGCCCTGTCGCTGCGTGGCCTGGCGAAGCGGTTCGACGCCAAGGTCGCGGTGGCCGGCGTCGACCTCGACGTGCCGGCCGGTTCCTTCTACGGCCTGCTCGGCCCCAACGGCGCCGGCAAGACCACCACCCTGTCGATGGCCGTCGGGCTGCTCCGCCCGGACGCCGGCGGGGCGTGGGTGCTCGGGCACGACGTCTGGGCCGACCCGGTCGGGGCGAAGCAGCTGCTCGGCGTCATGCCGGACGGGGTACGCCTCTTCGACCGGCTCAGCGGCGCGGAGCTGCTCGCGTACCACGGCCTGCTGCGCGGCATGGACCCGGCGGTGGTCGACCAGCGGGCGGCCGAGCTGCTCGACGTGCTCGCGCTCGGCGACGCCGGGCGGACCCTGGTGGTCGACTACTCCGCCGGCATGAAGAAGAAGATCGGCCTGGCCTGCGCGCTGCTGCACGGGCCGCGGCTGCTCGTGCTCGACGAGCCGTTCGAGGCGGTCGACCCGGTCTCCGCCGCGCTGATCCGGGACATCCTCCAGCGGTACGTGACCGGCGGCGGGACGGTGGTCTTCTCCAGTCATGTGATGGAGGTCGTCGAGCGGCTCTGCTCGCACGTCGCGATCCTGGCCGCCGGCGCCATCAAGCGGGTCGGCACGCTGGCGGAGGTCCGCGGGGACCGTTCGCTGGAGGAGGTCTTCGTCGAGGTGGTCGGCGGGCGGACGGCGACCGGTGAGGAGTTGGCGTGGCTGTCCCGGTGACCGCCCCGGCCGGCCCGGCCGCCCGCCGGGTGTCCGCGCGCCACTTCGTCCGGCTCAAGCTCCGGGTGATGGCCAACAACTTCCGTGGCCAGGGCTGGCGGATCGCGCTCTACGGGGCCGGCGCGGTGGTCGGGCTCTGGTTCGCCGGCAGCGGCTTCTTCCTGTTCGCCGCCCCCGGCCTGGCCGGCAGCGACCGGTACGCACTGATGGTCGCCGCGTTCGGCGGCGGCCTGATGGTGCTCGGCTGGCTGCTGCTGCCGCTGGTCTTCTTCGGGGTGGACGAGACGCTCGACCCGGCCCGGTTCGCGCTGCTGCCGCTGTCCCGCCGCACCCTGGTCACCGGTCTGCTCGCGGCGGCCCTGGTGAGCGTGCCGGCGGTCGCGGTGCTGCTCGCGCTCTCCGGGCTGGTGGTCACCGCCGGCGCGCTCGGCGGCTGGTCGGCGGCCCTGGTCGAAGTGGTCGGGGTGGTCGCCGGGCTGCTGCTCTGCGTCGCCGCCGCCCGGGCGGTCACCAGCGCGTTCGCGTCCATGCTCCGCTCGCGCCGGGTCCGCGACCTGGCCGCCGTGCTGCTCGCGGTGGCCGCCGCGCTGCTCGGCCCGCTGCAGATCTTCGGGCTGGCGGCGCTGCGCGAGACGGACTGGGACCGGCTCGATCCGATGGCGGAGGTGGTCGGCTGGACCCCGTTCGGCGCGCCCTGGACGGCCGGCGTCGACGTGGCCGAGGGGCGGGTCTGGGCCGCGCCGGTCAAGCTGCTGATCACCGCGCTCGCCCTGCTGGCGCTGCTGGCCTGGTGGTCCCGGTCGCTGGAGTCGGCGATGGTCGGTGCGGCGAGCGCCGGGCCCGCCCCGGCACGGCGCGGCCCGGCCGGCGGCGCGGTGGCGCAGCTCTTCCCGCGCTGGGTCGGCTGGGCCCGGCGGGACCGGTTCGGCGCACTGGTGGCCCGGGAGGCCCGCTACTGGTGGCGGGACGCCCGGCGGCGGGCGAACCTGATCACCGTGGCGGTCGTCGGCCTCTTCGTTCCCGTCATGGTCAACCTGGGCGGCCCGAACCTCGCCGCCGGCGACACCCCGGGGCTCGCCGTGCCCGACGCCTCGTCGCCGGTGCTGGTCAGCCTCTCCATGCTCTTCGTGGGCGTGCTCGCCTCGGTGACCCTGGCGAACCAGTTCGGTTTCGACGGCAGCGCGTACGCCGCGCACGTGGTGGCCGGCGTGCCCGGCCAGCAGGAACTGCGGGCCCGGATGGCGGCCTTCTCGCTCTACGTGCTGCCGATGCTGGGGGTGGTCTCGGTCGCGCTGGCGGTGATCCTCGGCCGGCCCGGCTGGATCGGGGTGACCGCCGGCAGCCTGCTCGCCACCTACGGCGCCGGGCTGGCGGTGAACAGCTTCGTCTCGGTGCTCGGGGCGTACGCGCTGCCGGAGACGAGCAACCCGTTCGCGCTGAACAGCGGCGCCGGCGTAGCGAAGAGCTTCCTCACCCTGCTGGCCATGGTGAGCACCGCGGTCGCGGCCGTGCCGGTGGTGGTGGCCGCGGCGCTGCTCGGCGACGTCTGGCACTGGCTGGCCCTGCCGGTCGGCGCGGGCTACGGCCTGGGAGCGGCCCTGCTCGGCGCGTACCTGGCCGGGGACGTGCTGGACCGCCGGCAGCCGGAACTGCTCGCCACCGTCACCCCGCGCCGCTGACCGTCGGCGCCCGCGCTGGGTGGGCGTCGCGCGGGGCGACCGGCGAGTTGCCGGCCGGCGGCACAATGACCCGATGCCCGTCGTCGAAGCGGTGGCGACCGTCCCGGTGCCTCCCGAGCTGGCCTTCGCGGTCTCCCAGACCACCGCGCCGGTGCGCTACCGATGGGACCCGTTCGTCCGCGAGCAGCACTTCACCGACGGCGCGAGCCGGCCCGGCAAGGGGGTGCGTACCTTCACCCGGTCGCGGCACGGGCTGGTCATGGTGAGCGAGTACGTCTCCTGGGCGCCACCGAGCCACGTCGGCATGAAGATGGTGCGCGGGCCGTGGTTCTTCGAGATGTTCGCCGGCGGCTGGCGGTTCGCGCCCGCCCCGGAACCCGGCCACACGATCGCCACCTGGCGTTACAGCTTCCGGTGCCGTCCCGCGTTCCTGCGCCCAGTCGCCGAGCGGGTCGGGGTCTGGCTGCTCGGCCGGGACATCCGCCGCCGGATCGCCGGTTACGCGGCGGGCTGCGCCGACCCGGAGGTGCTGGCCGCCGCCCGCCGCTCGCTCGCCGCCGACTGAGGGCGTTGTCGAGATCTTGGAAAGAAAGGGCCCCCGGAGGGGCCGAAATCCTCCAAGATCTCAAGCGCCGCACCCTGCGCCGGCCGACGGGGCGGACCCAAGACGGCCGGGCGGGGCGGGCGGCAGAATGGGGTGTGTGAATCATGAGCCGGGCGCCGAGATCCACCACACCGATCCGTTCGCCGTGCCGGCCGGGCAGCGCTCCCCCGTACGCCGACTGCGGGGTCGGCTGGCCGCGCCCGTGACGCTCTGGACGGCGCCCGGGCCGGCGGGCCTGACGGTGTCGTCCACCCTGGTGGCCGAGGGCGAGCCGGACCGGCTGCTCGGCCTGATCGACCCGGAGTCCGACCTGTGGGCGGCGGCGGAGGAAGCCGGCCGGTTCGCGGTGGCTCCGCTGGGCCCGCCGCACCGGCAGCTAGCCGACCGGTTCGCCGGCCTCTTTCCGTCGCCCGGCGGCCTCTTCGCCACCGGCGGGTGGACCGACACGCCCTACGGCCCGGTGCCGGCCGACGTCGGCGGCTGGGCCGGCTGCCGGCTGGACACCGCCCGGGAGTACGGCTGGGGACTGCTGGTGGAGGCCGTCATCGAGGCCGTCGAGCTGACCGAGGAGACCGACCCGCTGCTGCACTACCGGGGCCGGTACCGCGAGCTGGCCTGATCCACCCCGGCCGTCAACCGGCCCACGACCCGACCGCTCGTCGAAGTGAGCTGGGTCACTCGGCGCAGCCACCGTGCCGTTCGGCGCAGCCGGCGACCGGCGTCGATCTCACCCTTCCCCGGCGGGCCGCGCGCTTCCTACCGTGCGCGGAAATCCCCGATGCCTGTGAAGGTGGTGATCCACAGATGTCCACGGACACACCCGCGCCGGCCGACGCGTCCACGCCGGACCGGTATCTCGCCGTACAGCGGTCGGACGAGTTCGCCGGGTTGCGCCGCGCGCTGCGCGGCTTCGTCTTCCCGATGACCGTCGCGTTCTTCCTGTGGTACGCGCTCTACGTGATCCTGTCCGCGTACGCCCGGGACTTCATGGGCACGAAGCTCATCGGCAACGTCAACGTCGCGCTGGTCTTCGGACTGCTCCAGTTCGTGTCCACGTTCCTCATCGCCTGGCTCTACTCCCGGTACGCCGACCGGAAGATCGACCCGGTCGCCGACCGAATCCGCGACGAGATCGGGGAGGTGACCCATGAACACGGTCCTCGCGGCTGAGGCGGGCGACACCACCGCCCGCAACCTCACCATCACGCTCTTCCTGGTCTTCGTGGCGGTGACCCTGGCCATCACCATCTGGGCCAGCCGGCAGACCAAGACCGCCACCGACTTCTACGCCGGCGGCCGGTCCTTCTCCGGCTTCCAGAACGGAATGGCGATCGGCGGCGACTACATGTCTGCCGCGTCGTTCCTCGGCATCGCCGGCCTCATCGCCCTATACGGCTACGACGGCTTCCTCTACTCGATCGGCTTCCTGGTCGCCTGGCTGGTGGCGCTGCTGCTGGTCGCCGAACTGCTGCGCAACTCCGGCCGCTACACCATGGCCGACGTGCTGGCCTTCCGGATGCGCCAGCGCCCGGTGCGGACCGCCGCGGCGGTCTCCACCATCACCGTGTCGATCTTCTACCTGCTGGCCCAGATGGTCGGCGCGGGCGCCCTGGTGGCGCTGCTGCTCGGGATCAAGCCGGGGACCACCTTCCTCGGCATGGACGCGGACGCCGCGAAGATCGCCACCATCATCATGGTCGGCGCGTTGATGATCATCTACGTCACGGTGGGCGGCATGAAGGGCACCACCTACGTGCAGATCGTCAAGGCGTTCCTGCTGATGGGCGGCGCGATCATCATGACGCTGCTGGTGCTGGCCAAGTACAAGTTCAACCTCTCCTCGCTGCTCGGCGACGCCGCGTCGTCCTCGGGCAAGGGCAGCGCCTTCCTCGAACCGGGCCTGCGGTACGGGGTCGAGGTGGCCGGCAACGCGACGCAGACCTTCTACAACAAGATGGACCTGCTCTCGCTCGGCATCGCCCTGGTGCTCGGCACGGCCGGCCTGCCGCACATCCTGATCCGCTTCTACACCGTCCCGACCGCGAAGGCGGCCCGCAAGAGCGTGCTCTGGGCGATCGGCATCATCGGCACCTTCTACCTGCTCACCCTGGCCCTCGGCTTCGGCGCGGCGGCCCTGGTGGGCGGGGAGGCGATCACCGCCCAGGACCGGGCCGGCAACACCGCCGCACCACAGCTGGCCGAGGCGCTCGGGGTGGACTTCCTCGGCGGCGACCTGGGCGGGGCGACGCTGCTAGCGGTCATCGCGGCGGTCGCCTTCGCCACCATCCTGGCCGTGGTCGCCGGGTTGACCCTGGCCTCGTCGTCGAGCCTGGCGCACGACTTCTACGCCAACGTGGTGAAGAACGGGCAGGCGTCGGAGCGGCAGGAAGTGTCGGTCGCCCGGATCTCCGCGCTGGTGATCGGCGCGATCTCGATCGTGCTCTCCATCTTCGCGCAAAACCTGAACGTGGCGTTCCTGGTGGCGCTGGCGTTCGCGGTGGCCGCCTCCGGCAACCTGCCGGCGATCCTCTACAGCCTGTTCTGGAAGCGGTTCAACACCTCCGGAGCGGTCTGGGCGATCTACGGCGGCCTGCTCTCGGCCGTGCTGCTGGTGTTCTTCTCGCCGGTGGTCTCCGGGGCCGCGACGTCGATGTTCCCGGACCAGGACTGGCAGTGGTTCCCGCTGTCCAACCCGGGCATCCTCTCCATCCCGTTCGGCTTCCTGTGCGGGTGGATCGGCACCGTCATTTCGAAGGAACGCAACGACGAGAAGTACGCCGAACTGGAGGTGCGCGCCCTCACCGGGGCCGGCGCGCACTGAGCCGGTCCGGTGCGGCGGGCCCCCGGTCGAGGCGACCGGGGGCCCGCCCGCGTACCGGGTGCGGTCAGCGGGAGCCGGACCGCACCCGGTGAGTAGGCTGACCGCCATGAAGGTTGCTGCGCGCTTCGGACCGGATCACCGCATCCTCGTCACCGGCGGCGCCGGCTTCGTGCCGTCGCACCTGGTGGACGCCCTGATCGCCCGGGGCTGCACGGTGGTCGCGCTGGACAACTTCGTCACCGGCTCCAAGGAGAACGTCGCCCACCTGCTCGACGAGCCGCGGTTCACGCTGGTGGAGGCGGACATCTCGGACGGGCTGCCGGCCCACCCGGCGCTGGCCGAGCGGTTCGACGCCATCCTGCACATGGCCTCCCCGGCCAGCCCGACCGACTTCGAGAAGCTGCCGGTGGAGATCCTCCGGGTCGGCTCGGTGGCCACCCTGCACCTGCTGGACCGCGCGGTCGCCGACGGCGCCCGGTTCCTGATGGCTTCCACCTCCGAGGCGTACGGGGACCCGAAGGAGCACCCGCAGCGCGAGACGTACTGGGGCAACGTCAACCCGATCGGCATCCGCAGCGTCTACGACGAGGCCAAGCGCTTCTCCGAGGCGGCCACCATGGCCTACCACCGCAGCCGCGGGCTGGACGCCGCGATCGTCCGGATCTTCAACACGTACGGACCGCGGATGCGCCCGGACGACGGGCGGGCGATCCCCACCTTCATCTCCCAGGCGCTGCGCGGCGAGCCGATCACCGTGCACGGCACGGGCAACCAGACCCGCTCGATCTGCTATGTCGAGGACCTCGTCCGCGGCATCCTGCTGCTGCTCGACTCCCGCGAGACCGGGCCGATCAACTGCGGCACCGAGCACGAGATGAGCATGCGGCAACTGGCCGAGACGATCGTGTCACTCTCCGGCAGCAGCTCCGAGGTGACCTACGTCACCCGCAGCGCCGACGACCCGGAGATGCGCCGGCCCGACCTGACCCTCGCCCGCGAACTGCTCGGATACGAGCCGACCGTGGCGCCCGAAAACGGCCTGCGACGCACGATCGAGTACTTCCGCGAGCGGCTAGGGTAACCGCGCCGGCACAACACCGGCCGGTGGATCAGGGCGGTACTCGCTCGGGCTACGTACCCTGAGTTACATGTCAGCGACCACGCCAGCCGGCCTCCCGCTCCCGTACCTGCAGCGCAGCACCGGGCGCGCGTCGGTGCCCGGCCCCGGTCGGAGCGCCACCGGACGCGCCCGCCCGGGCGAGGCGCGCTGGTACCCGTCGCCGGACGAGCCGCAGGCCGGGGGGCCCGGTGGGCCGATCGGCCCGGACGGCCCCGGTGGCCCGGGCCGGCCGGAGCGGCGCGGTCCGCGCCCGCGGTGGGGTCGGATCGCGCTGGTCGCCGGCGTGGCCGTGCTGGTGCTCGCGCTGCTCGGCGGGGCGGGCGCCTGGTTCTACGCCCGCAACCTGAACAACGACCTTGCCCGCACCGACCCGTTCTCGGAGATCACCGGCGGCCGGCCGGTGAAGCCGGTCGAGGGTGCGCTGAACATCCTGCTGGTCGGCAGCGACTCCCGGGACCCGGACGCCCCGGTGGACCAGAGCAGCAAGTGGCGGGCCGACACGATCATCGTCATGCACATCCCGTCCGACCACCAGCAGGCCTATCTGGTCTCCATTCCGCGCGACCTCTACGTGCCGATCCCGGAGAGCGCCAACGCCGAGTGCGGCTCCGGCCGGCGCGGGAAGATCAACGCGGCGTTCGCGTTCGGTGGGCTGCCGCTGGCGGTACGGACCGTGGAGTGCTTCACCGACGTCCGGCTCGACCACGTGATGGCGATCGACTTCGCCGGCTTCAAGCAGGTCACCGACGCGCTCGGCGGCGTGGACCTGAAGGTGGAGCGGACCATCACCTCGATCCACAAGCCGTACCGGACGTTCACCAAGGGCGTCAACCACATGGACGGCGCCGAGGCGCTGGACTGGATCCGGCAGCGCAAGCAGTTCCCGGACGGCGACTTCGCCCGGATGCGGCACCAGCAGGAGTTCCTCCGCGCGTTGATGGACAAGGCGGCGAGCAGCGGCACCCTGACCAACCCGAAGAAGCTGCACGACTTCCTCCAGTCGGTGACCGACGCGGTAACCGTCGACCAGGGCTTCTCGTTGATGGACATGGCGGTGCAGTTCCGCAACCTGCGCGGCCAGAACCTCACCTTCGTCACCAGCCCGCACGTGGGCAGCCAGACGATCAACGGGGAGTCGGTGGTGGTCTCCGACCGGGAGAAGGCCCTCGCGATGTACCGGGCGATGGCCGGGGACACGATGGCCGACTGGGTGAAGGCCAACCAGAAGGCGGACGGCAACGGCGGCTGACCGTCGCGGGGCGCGGGACGTCGACGGACGTCAACATGGGTCAGCGCCCGGATTCACCTCGCCGGTAGGCCAACCGCCGACCGGTCGCATTGATCTGTCCGTTCGGTCAGATCGCCTGGATGGCCGCCAGGACAACGGCAAATTGCGGTGAGACGAACTCGCCAGGACGGGAAACCGTACGTACAGTGGTGCCGCCCCCTGATCACGCGAGCTGGAGCACGCATGCCGGTTCAGACCAGCCGACGCCCCCCGTCGCTGGAACCACCCCGCGCGTCCGCCCGGGTGTCCACGACGATTCCGGCGCAGCCCCGGAAGGGTACGACGACCGGCGGCGGTCCGGCGAAGAAGCGGCCGCGCCGCAGGGACCCGCTCTGGGCCCGGCTCACCGTGGTCTTCGGCGCCGTGCTGATGATGACCAGCGGCATCGCCATCGTCGGCAGCAAGATGCTGATCAACCAGGCCACCGGCAACATCACCCAGCAGAACCTGCTCGGTGACGCCGGCAAGAGCGACGCCGAGGGTGGCGCCAGCCTGGACGGCCCGATCGACATGCTGCTGCTGGGCGTGGACGCCCGGGAGCGGTGGGCCGCCGACGACGTCCGCGCGGACAGCATCATCGTGCTGCACATCCCGGCGACCCACGACCAGGCGTACCTGATCTCGATCCCCCGGGACACCGAGGCGCAGATTCCGGCCTTCAAGAAGAGCGGCTACGCCGGCGGGGTCGACAAGATCAACGCAGCCTTCCAGGCCGGCGCCCGCAACGGCGGCGGCTGGGAGGGCGGCGCCCAGCTGATGGCGCAGACCATCAAGAAGATGACGGGGATCAGCTTCGACGGCGCCGCGATCATCAACTTCGGCGGCTTCAAGAACATCATCGAAACCCTCGGCTCGGTGCGCATCTGCGTCAGCCAGGAAGTCGAGTCGCTGCACATGTCGTACGTCGACGGCAAGCCGATGTGGAACGCGGACGCCAAGAAGACCGGCAAGCCGAGGACCCCGGTGGTGCACAAGAAGGGCTGCCGCCAGATGGAGGGCTGGGAGGCGCTGGACTACTCCCGCCAGCGCAAGACCCTGAAGAACGGCGACTACGACCGCCAGCAGAACCAGCAGCAGCTGATCAAGGCGATGGCCCGTAAGGCCAGCGAGAACGGCACGCTGACCAACCCGGCGAAGCTGAACGAGCTGATCAAGGCGGCGGGCAAGGCCTTCATCCTGGACACCAACGGGGTGGCGGTGGCCGACTTCGTCTTCACCATGCGCGGGGTCGGCGCCAACGAGTTGACCATGCTGAAGACCAACGGCGGCACCTTCCACGGCGACGGCGCGGGCAAGGAGACCTTCAGCGAGGAGACCCTGGCCATGTTCCGGGCGGTCAAGGAGGACAAGCTGGCCGAGTTCGTCTTCGCCAACCCCGGGGTGATCTCCACCCGCAAGTAGCGGCGTCCCGCTTCACCTGGTCCGCGGGCGTCCGCTTCTCGGTGGCCGGGGTCGTCCGAGCCACGCCGACCACCTGGCGGATGTCGACAAACCGGGTCGATCCGGTCCGCCGCGCCCGTAGCCTGACGTGAGCAGGTTTCACGTACTGGCTGCGGGGAGGGCACCACGTCCAGGTCGGGGTGGGACGGACGGGAACGGAGCCGGGCGGGCGCCCGGACCGCGCCGCCGCACTGGCCCCGGGTCCTGCTCCGGGTCGGCCTGGCGCTCGTGCTGCTGGCCGGGCTCGCCGTGTTCGGCCTGCGCGCCCTGACCGACCGGTACGACCGTGCCGTGCTCCGCGAGCAACTGCTCGACCCGGCCGCCCGGCGGGACCGGACCGACCTCGACGGGCCACTGAACTACCTGCTCGTCGGCTCCGACGCCCGCCCCGGCAACAGCAACCCGGACGAGCGCACCGACACCATCCTCATCGTGCACGTACCGGCCGGGCTGCGGGCGGCGTACCTGGTTTCCGTCCCGCGCGACCTGCTGGTGGCCATCCCGGCCGGCCGGAACGGCTTCGGCGGCGGACAGGACAAGATCAATGCCGTGTTCGAGCACGGCGGAGGTGGCGAGGGCGGCGCGCGGTTGCTCTCCGCCACGCTGGCCCGGCTGACCGGGATCCGGTTCGACGGCGCGGCCCTGATCGACTTCTCCGGCTTCCGGAAGGTGATCGACCTGCTCGGCGGGGTGCGGATGTGCGTGCAGACCGAGGTCCGTTCGATCCACACCAACCGCGTCTTCAGCCCCGGCTGTCAGCAGATGGACGGGGCGGCGGCGCTGGACTACGTGCGCCAGCGCTACGACCTGCCCGGCGGCGACTACGACCGGCAGACCCACCAGCAGCAACTGCTCCGGGCGATGCTGGAACGCGTTTCCGAGAACCGGCTGCGCACCAACCCAATCAAGCTCGACCAGGTGATCCGGGCGGTGGGCGGCTCGCTGACCCTGGACACCAACGGCGTGCCGCTGGAGGACCTGCTCGTCGCGCTGCGCGACCTGCCCGCCGACGCGCTGCGCGGCGTGCACGTCCCCTCCTACCCACAGACCATCGACCAGGTCTCGTACGTGGTGCTCGACAACGGGGGCAACGGGCTCTTCGAGGCGGTCCGGGACGCCGAGGTGGCCGATTGGGTCGGGGCCAACCCCCGCTGGGTGACCCGGTTGTGACCGGACCGGCAGCCACGGCTGCGGCGGTCGGCCCGGCGAGGATCTAGGCTTGGTACCCGTGTTCGGACCCCAGGTTCCCACCGTGACCGTGCCCGAGATCGCCGACGACACCTACCTGCTCGACGTCCGCGAGGACGACGAGTGGGCCGCCGGCCATGCCCCCGACGCCCACCACCTGCCGATGATGGAGCTGCCGTCCCGGCTGGCCGAGGTGCCCACCGACCGCGACGTCGCGGTCATCTGCCGCTCCGGCGGGCGCTCCGCCCAGGTCGTCGCCTACCTCCAGCGCAACGGCTGGGAACAGGTGCGCAACGTGGCCGGCGGGATGGGCGAGTGGGCCGCCGCCGGGCGACCGGTGGTCGGCGAGGACGGGCAGCCGGGGCGGGTCCTCTAGGCGGAAGGGATGGCCGAACCCCTGGTCTTCGCGCACCGCGGCGCCTCGTACGACCTGCCGGAGCACACGCTCGCCGCCTACCTGCGCGCCCTCGAGGAGGGCGCCGACGGGCTGGAGTGCGACGTCCGGCTGACCCGGGACGGGCACCTGGTCTGCGTGCACGACCGCCGGCTGGACCGGACCAGCAACGGTCGGGGCCTGGTCAGCGCGCGTACCCTCGCCGAACTGGAGGCGCTGGACTTCGGCTCCTGGCACCCGGGCTGCGTACCGGCCGACGGGGACGAGGTGCTCGACGAGTCGCACACCCGGCTGCTCACCCTGGAGCGGCTGCTCGACGCCGTACTGGCCGCCGGGCGGCCGGTCCGGCTGCTGGTGGAGACCAAGCACCCGTCCCGGTACGGCGGGAACGTCGAGCGCCGGCTCGTCGCCCTGCTGCGCCGGTACGGGCTCGCCGAACCGAAACCGGACGACCCGGTACAGGTCACCGTGATGTCCTTCTCCCCGCTGGCGGTCCGCCGGATCCGGGATCTGGCTCCCGCGCTGCCCACGGTGCTGCTGCTGGAGGTGCTGCCGCGCTGGCTGCGGCTGGGCCGGCTGCCCTTCGGCACCCGGATCGCCGGCCCGGGGATCGGCCTGGTGCGGGCCCGCCCGGCGCTGGTGCCGGCGCTGCGCGTGGCCGGCAACCAGGTCTACGTCTGGACCGTCAACGAACCGGCCGACCTGGACCTCGTGCTCGCCGCCGGGGTGGACGGGATCATCACCGACCGTCCGGCGCACACGCTGGCCCGGCTCGGCCGCTGACCGCCCGATCCGGGCGGGGGTGTGCGAAAGCCGGGCGGCGCGGCACACTCGGGGCATGCCGGAGCGCATCGACTTCCCCGCACTCATCGCCGGCCACACCGTGGTCATCGAGATGATCAACTCTGGGGACGCCGGGCTGCCGGTGCTCACCCACCTGCTCCGGGTGGCCCAGCCGGCGCTCGGCGCGGTGGGCATGGCGTTCATGGAGTACGCGCCGGCCGGCGGCCGGGTGATCGCCGCGACGGGCGCCGCCGAGTGGACGCTCGGCCGGCCGCTGGCGGCCAGCGAACCGGCCACCGTCTGGCTGCTCTCCGGCCCCCGGGTGCAGCAGGTCCGGACGGACCAGCTCACCGGCGAGATCCCCGAGGCGCTGGCCGCCCGGGGGCTGCACCGGATCGTGATCGCCCGAGCGGAGATCGGCGGGCTCGCCGTCGGCAGCCTGCACGCCTTCTACCCGCCGGGCGACGAGGAACCGGGCACCGAGCAGCACGGCGTGCTCGCCTATCTCGCCTCCTGCATCGCGCACATGTACGGCGACCAGAGCGGGCTGCCGGTGCACGGCGACGGCCCGGTGGTGGCCGCGCTCGCGGACGGGCTGGCGGTGGTCGACCGGGACGGGCACGTCCGGCTCTGGAATCCCGCCGCGGCCCAGGTGACCGGCCGGGCGGCCGGCCAGGCGCTCAACCACCCGCTGCCGTTCCCGCTGCCGCCGCCCGGGCAGGTGCTCGACCACCGGCTGCCCGACGGCCGGTGGCTGCGGATCACCTCGGGCGAGCTGCCCGGGCCGGGCACCCTGCGCGTGGTCACCTTCCGCGACATCACCGACCAGCAGCGCCGCGACCACGACCGGGACCTGTTCGTCGCGGTCACCAGCCACGAGCTGCGGACCCCGGTGACCGTGATCAAGGGGTACGCGGACACCCTCACCGACCACTGGGAGTCGCTGACCGACACCGACCGCCGGCAGGCCGCCCGGGTGATCGGCCAGCGCGCCAACGAGCTGGCCCGGCTGGTCGACCGGCTGCTCTCCTCCGCCGCCGAGCCGGTGCCGGGCGACGACCCGCCCGCCCCGTTCGACCTCGGCGACGCGCTCCGGGCCGCGGTGGTCGACCTGCCGGCCGAGCTGCGTCACCGGCTGGTCCTCGACCTGCCGGCCGACCTGCCCAAGGCGCTCGGCTACCGGCCCGGCCTGGCGACGGTGCTCACCGAGCTGGGCACGAACGCGGGCAAGTACAGCCCGGCCGGGTCGCCGATCGAGGTCACCGCCGGCTCCGACGGGCAGACCGTCTCGTTCCGGGTCAGCGACCGGGGCATCGGCATCCGGCCGGAGCACGTCGAGCGGGCGTTCGACCGGTTCTGGCAGGGCGAGTCCGGGGACCGGCGGCGCTATCCCGGCGCCGGTCTCGGGCTCTATCTCGTCCGCCGGATCGTTGAACAGCAGAATGGATGGGTATCCCTCCGACCGAGGGCCGGTGGCGGTACGGTCGCAGAGGTGCGGCTGCCCCGCGGGTGACCGGCGGCGGCGAGGTGAGAAGGGGCGAGCGTGTCGACGGGAGCGGTCGAACGGGCGTGGTGTGTGGTGGTGCCCCACCACGCCACCGGGGCGCGGCTGGCCCGGCGGAGACTCGCCGAGGAGCTGGCCGAGGTCGTACCCCCGATGTTGCTGGCGGATCTGGTCGCGGTCCTGGCCGAACTGGTCGGCAACGCCGTCCGGCACGCCGACCCGCTGCCCGGCGGGGTGGTCCGGGTGGCCTGGCGGCTGTGGACGTCGGCCGAGGGTCAGCGGGTCGTGCTGCGGGTGACCGACGGCGGCGCGGCCGCCGGCCCGCGGATCCGGTCGGCGGATCCGGACGCGGTCGACGGCCGGGGCCTGCACATCGTCTCCGGCCTGGCCGACCGGTGGGGCGTGGACCGCGACGGCCTGGGGCAGAGCGTCTGGGCCGAGTTCGAGCCGGCCGGCGTGGCCCAGTCGGACCTGGTCGTGGCCGGCTGAACAGCCACCGGGGGCGGGTCCTGCCCACGCCGCCCGGCCGCGGCCTCTAGGCTGTCTCGCCGTGAGCAAGCGTCGAAAGAGCCAGCGAGCAGCCGAAACCACCCCGAAGCGGGAGAAGGTGCGCGACATCTTCGTGCCCCGGCCCTTCGAGGGGTTGACCGACGAGCCGGAGTGGATCGCCCTGCGCGAACTGGTGCCGGCCGCCTCCGCCCCGCTGCGCCTCGTACCCGAACTGGTCGAGGAGTTCGGCGACCGGCCGGTCACGCTGGCCACCGTGCTGCCGATGGCCGCCCCGGCGATGACCAAGCCCGACGGCCGGGTGTTCGTCGGGCTCCAGCGTCACCAGCAGTCCGGTGACGTCTCCCGGGACCTGGCCGAGGCGTTGCTCTGCGCGCTGCGTACCGAGCCGGGTCGCCAGGTCGCGGTGCCCCCGCTGCCCGGCCCGGGCCCCCGGTTGCAGGACGTCCTGGTGGACGGCCCGCTGGAGATCACCATGCACGACGGGTTCGAGTTCTGGCTCGACCCGGGCGCGGGCGAGGACCCGACCGTGCAGGCTTCCCTGGAACGGGCCAACGCCGCCATCTACCCGACCGTCCGGCTGACCGCCGCCCGGGCCGCCTACTGGTGCCAGGTGCCGGAGAAGGCGCACGTGCGCTGGGTGCTGCCCGACGACGAGGACACCGCGCTGGACGCCCTGGCCCGGCTCGGCGCCGCCGGCACGCTGGCCCTCGGCGGGGACACCCGGTTCGCCGGCATGTTCCGCGCACACGGGCGGCTGGTGCCGGTCTGGGACCTGCCGGAGGAGACGCCGGCCGGCGAGTGGGAGGACCCGGTCGCCGAGTTCGCCAAGCGGTACGCCGAGGCGCTCGCCGACACCACCCCGCTGGACGCCGCCGGTCGCCGGGCCCGCCAGGGCCTGCTCGGTCGCCAGCTCACCCTGCGCTGACCCCCCACCCCCCACGCCCCGCCACCCCACGCGCCGATACGGGCCGGCTCGTTCACGGAAAGAGTGGTCTTCCGAGGCGAAATAGCCACTCTTTCAGTGAACGTGCGCGGATCTTGGGGGCGTCAGGGGTGGAGGGGATCGCGGACCAGGGGGCAGGACATGCAGCGCGGCCCGCCCCGGCCGGAGCCGAGCTCCGAACCGGCGATCGGGATCACCTCGATGCCGGCCCGCTCCAGCTGCGCGTTGGTCTCCACGTTGCGCTCGTACCCGACGCAGAGCCGAGGGGCGAGGGCGAGGGTGTTGTTGCCGTCGTCCCACTGCTCGCGTTCGGCGGTGACCGGGTCCAGGCCGGTGTCGATCACCCGGAGCTGGTCGAGGTCCATCGCGTCGGCGGCGGCCCGTAGGAACGGCGCGGGGCCGCCCACCCGCGGGTCCTCGCCGTCCGCGCCGGCGATCACGGTGTACGCCGAGAGCGTGTTCGCCACGTTCGGATACATCAACACGGCGTCCACGTCGACCATCGTGCAGACGGTGTCCAGGTGCATGGTGGCCCGCTCCTGCGCGATCGGCACGACCAGGATGGTGTGCGCCAGCCGGGCGGCGAAGACCTGCCGGGCGAGGCGCTCGGCACCGGCCGGGGTGGTCCGCTCGCCCACCCCCACCGCGAGCACGCCGGGCGCGAGCAGCAGCACGTCGCCGCCCTCCAGGTGCTCCAGGTGCGGGTGGTAGACGGCCTCGGTGCCGACGAAGCGCGGGTGGTAGCGGTAGATCGCGCCGGTCAGCGTGGCCTCCCGGCGCCGGGCCAGCATGGCCAGGCTGGTCACCCCGACCCGGTCGCCGATCCAGAGCGACGAGTCCCGGGTGAAGAGCAGGTTGGGCAACGGGTCGATGACGAAGTCGTGCCGGTCCATCAGCGTGTAGACCAGGCCGCCCGGCCGTTCCGGGCTGAGCCGCAGCTCCTCGTGGGCCAGCCCGGCGATCAGCACGTCGGCCAGCGCCACCGGGTCGAGGTACGCGAGGTGGTCGGCGACCCGGGCGCGCAGCGTTTCGCCGAGCCGGGGCGAGCGCAGCACCTCCTCGGTGAGCTCGGCCCGCGCCTCGTCCACGGCGAGCGTCTCGGCCAGCAGGGTGGCCAGGTAGAGGACCTCGACCCCGCGCTCGCGCAGGGCCGCCGCGAAGGCGTCGTGCTCCTCCTGCGCGCGGCCCACCCAGGGGATCGCGTCGAACAGGAGCGAGTCGTTGTTGCGGGGGGTGAGCCGGGCGAGTTCCGGGCCGGGGCGGTGCAGCATCACGGTGCCGAGCCGACCGACCTCGCTGTCGACGTAGTGGGTCACCCTCGCAGCGTAGGGCAGGGTTTGGCGGCATCCGAGAAAACGACTGTGGATGAATATGGCATTCATCCACACTCACTCCGGCGCTCCAACTTGCCGAGCCCCGGGACTAGCAACGTAGGGTAGTGAGGACATAACTTCGAGGGACCTTTTGCCGGAGGTCGCGATGACTGTCTTTCCCGCTCGCCGAGCCGTATCCCCCACCCGGGCACTGCCGCCCGCGGCGGTGCCCCACCCCCGGGTGGAGTCGCCGGGGGTTCTCACACCGGCCCGTCCGTCCCCGTTGGAGTGGGCCCGCCGCCGGCGGGCGGAGCGGGGCGCGCGGCGGCTGGAGGCGGCCGGCGCGCGCGCCCTCGGCCAGCTCGACCACCTCGGCCCGGCCTGGCACGTCATCGAGTGGCCGCGCACCGACGTCGCCGACGTCCTGCTCGACCACGGCCAGGACGACCGGGCCGGCTTCCTGGCCATCGGTCCGAGCGGGCTCTTCGCGGTCACCATCGCCGACCACGGCCGGGCCCGGGTGCTGGTGGCCGGCGACGTGGTGCAGATCAACGGCAAGCGCCCGCCCTACGTCGCCGAGGCCCGCCGGGACGCCAAGCGGGCCAGCAAGGCGCTCAGTTCGGCGGTGGGCCACCCGATCCCGGTGACGCCGGTGCTGACCTTCGTCGGCTCCGGCGTCATCAGCGTCTACGGGCTGCCGAAGGACTGCCTCATGGCCACCCACCGCGAGCTGGACCGCCTGCTCGTGGCCGCGGGCAACCGGATCAGCCCGGCGACCGCCGAGAAGCTCTCCCGGGTCGCCCAGCACCCGAGCACCTGGCTGAACGGCACCTACCGTCCAGCGGCCGACTACCGGTGGTACGAGGAGGGCCGAACGGCCGCTGACAAGCCGGCCAACCGCCGGTAACGTCACCGGCGACGCCACGCGGCCCGGGTTGCCGCCGGCACCGCCGGTCGCGCCGTCGCCGGCCGCCCGGTCAGGGCACCGATCACCACCGGCGGCCCGGTGACCCACGCGCGGTCGGCGTCCGGCCGGCGACCGGCTAGCGTGGACAGCCCGTCGGTGTACATAGGAGGCTCGGTGGCCCACGTCGAACTCTCGCTCTCGGAAGTCCTCGCGCCCCCGGCCGGGACATCGACAGAGCAGGAGTCCGACAACTTCGGCCAGTGGTCGCTGACCGTCTCCCACGCCGACGAGCCGTGCCTGCTGATCGACGCCGAGACGAAGGTGGTCGCGGTCTCCGCCGCCGGCTGCGAGCTGCTCTGCCTCGGCGCGCCCGAGGACGTGATCGGGCTGCCGCTGCTCGGCGGTGGGCTGCGGCTGCTCGACTTCACCGCCAACCCGCGGGTGCTGACCGAGCAGGAGATCGACAAGATTCCGCCGCTGCTCGCGCTCTCCTCGGGGCGGCTGGCCCGTGGCCTGCTCCGCGTCCAGGCCACCTCGTCCGGGGCGCCGGACGCGACCGTCGACGCGATCTCCACCCCGGTGCTCACCGACGGGTCGGTCGCCGGCTCGCTCACCTTCTTCTCCGAGGTCTGACCTGCGGCGGCGGTGTGGGGCTCGCCGCACGCGTCGAAGCTGGGGCCGGCCGGCGACCAGGCCGTAAGGTGCCCTCATGCTCGATATCGCTCTGCTGCCGGGGGAGTACGCCGTGTGCCGGTTGGCCGCCGACTCCACCCTGCCCCCGGGGCTGTCGGGCGGGCTGCGCGACGGCGACGTCGTCACGGTGACCTGGACGGCCGACGGGATCTCGCTGATCTGTCCCGTCGACCGGGTGCCCGACCGGGCCACCACGGAGACGGTCTGGCGGTGCCTGCGGGTGGCCGGGCCGGTCGACGTCGCGGTCACCGGCACCCTCGCCGCGCTGGTGGATCCGCTGACCGAGGCCCGGGTCAGCGCGATGGCGTTCTCCAGCTTCGACACCGACTACCTGCTCGTCCCGGCGGTCCGCCTCGGCGCGGCCACCACCGCGCTGGAACGCGCCGGGCACCGCGTCCTCGGCTGAGCTCCGGTCGCCGCTTCACCGCACCGGCCGATCCTCCTACGATGGGCTGGGCCACCCCCGGCCGTAACGACAATCTCCGATGTCCGAGGACACCCCGTGCCGCCCACCCCACCCCGCCGCGCTCCGCACGGATCGTCCCACCCTGTCCGGCTGCGCAGCCCGCGCCGCCGGCTCGCGGTGGTCGCCCCGCTGGTCGCCGCGGTGCTCGCCGGCTGCGGCACCCCGCCGGAGCTGCGCACCGCCTCGCCCACGCCGGTGACCGCCCCGAGCCGGACGGCCGCCCCGACGCCGGCCGGCACCGCACCCTCCCCGGTCAGCCCGTCCGGCCTGCCCGGGCTCGGCACGCCCACCCCGACGGCCGACGCCGGGCTGGTGGCGGTGGCCTGCCGGAACGGGCCGACCGGCGGGCGGGTGGTCGACCTGGTCCGCGGCCGGGGCGGGGTGCTCCCCGCCGACGTGCGGGTACGGGTGCGCAGCGGGCCGCTCTGCGCCGCCGACTGGCAGTACACCCTGCTCGACGTGACCGGTCACGAGCAGCTCCAGGTGGTCACCCGCGGCCCGGGGAGCGCCCCGCGGCTGGTCACCGCGGGCACCGACGTGTGCACCGCGGAGGTCCGGGCGGCCGGCCCGCCCGGGATCCGGAACCTGGCCTGCGAGGGCGGCACGCTCGGCGTACCGGGTGCGTAGGCTGGTCGCCATGCCGGGTACACCGCCGACGCGCTTCGTCTACCTCGGGCCGGAGGGCACCTTCGCCGAACAGGCGCTGCGCACCGTCCCCGCCGCCGAGCGCGGCAGCCGCACCCCCGCCCGCAGCGTCCCCGAGGCGCTGGAGAGCGTACGGGCCGGGGACGCGGACGCCGCGCTGGTGCCGCTGGAGAACTCTATCGGCGGCGCGGTCGGGGTGACCCTGGACGAGCTGGCCGAGGGGGACCCGCTGGTGATCACCCGCGAGGTGATCCTGCCGGTGGAGTTCGTCCTCGGCGCCCGGGCCGGCACGTCGCTGACGTCGGTGCAGACCGTCGCCGCCCATCCGCAGGCGTCCACCCAGTGCCGGGGCTGGCTGCGGGAGCACCTGCCCGACGCGGTGGTGGTCGACGTGCTCTCCAACGGCGCCGCCGCGGCCGGGGCCGCCGCCGGCGACTACGACGCGGCGATCTGCGCGCCGATCGGGGCGGCCCGGCACCGGCTGGCCGTGCTGGCCGACAAGATCGCCGACCACCCGGACGCGGTGACCCGGTTCGCGCTGGTCTCCCGCCCCGGCCCGCCCCCTCCGCCGACCGGCGACGACGTCACGTCGCTGGCCGTCTACATCGCTCACGACCGGGTGGGCGCGCTGCTGTCGGTGCTGATGGAGCTGGCCGTCCGGGGGGTCAACCTGAGCCGGATCGAGTCCCGGCCGACCGGTGAGGCGCTGGGCCGCTACGTCTTCTTCCTCGACTGCACCGGGCACGTGGCCGACGTCCGGCTCGGCGAGGCGTTGCAGGGGCTGCGGCGGGTCTGCGCCGACGTGCGCTTCCTCGGCTCGTACCCCCGGCACCGCTGGACACCGACGGCGGGTGACCGGCCGGTCCCCGCTCCCGCCGGTCTCTCCGACGCCGACTACGCGGACGCCGCGGCGTGGCTCGCCCGGCTGCGCGCCGGCGAGCTGAGCTGAGCGCGGGCGCCCCGCCGACGACGGCGGAGCGCCCCGGACGGGTCAGCTGAGCAGGCCGCCGAGCAGGCCGCCCTGCTGCTCCTGCGCGCCGCTGCCCATGATCGGCGGCTCCTCGGACGGCTGCACCACGACGAAGCCCTGGCCGGCGAAGCTCATCGTGAACGCCTCGCCGGTGCGCCGGCCGAGCAGCGTGCCGAGGCCGAGCTGCTCGGCCCGGTGGTAGCCGGTCTGCAGGTTGGCCGACCAGCAGACCGCGGCCTGCGGGTCGACGTAGGTGGGGGCGTCCACGTTGAGCACCACCGGGGTGCCCTTGGTGGTGATGGCGATCCGGCCGTGGCCGGTGAAGACGCAGTTGAAGAGGCCGGACGAGGAGGCCATGCCGGCGCCGCCGACCATCCGGATGTCGTACTGCAGGGTCGAGTCGAAGGCCAGCACGCTGGAGCCGTTGATGGAGAGCGCGTCGCCCGGCTCGAGGTCGATGACGTGCACGTCCTTGGCGAAGTCGGCGAGGAAGACGTCACCGTGGCCGGTGACCTTCATCAGCGGCACGCCCTCGCCGGTGAGCTTCTGCTTGAGGAACTTGCCGAGCCCGCCCGAGCCGAGCGCCTGGAACTGCACCTGCCCCTGGTAGGCGACCATCGACCCGACCCGGGCCATCGCCTCACCGTTGAGCTCGATCTTCAACATCTTGGAGTTCTGCAGCCGCATGCCGGGCTGCGCGGACTCCTTCTCCAGGTTCTCCGCCGAGAACAGCTCGCTGCGCATGAAAGTGCCTCCTGAGGTCGTGATGCCTGCCTGCGAAGGTAGGTCAGATCCGCAACCGGCGGCATCGGCCGCTCAAGCCCAGCCCAGCTCGTGCAGGCGCGCGTCGTCGATGCCGAAGTGGTGGGCGATCTCGTGCACCACGGTCACCGCGACCTCGTCGATCACGTCGTCGTCGCTGTCGCAGATGCGCAGGATCGGGTGCCGGTAGATCAGGATGCGGTCCGGCAGCACCCCGGCGTAGTCCCAGCCCCGCTCGGTGAGGGCGTGCCCCTCGTAGAGGCCGAGCAGCTCCTCGTCGCCGGGCGGCGGGTCGTCCTCCACCAGGATCACGACGTTGTTCATCAGGCCGAGCAGTTCCTCGGGGACCTCGTCGAGGGCGTCGCCGACCAGTTCCTCGAAGCGTTCGCGGCTCATCTCCACCGGCACGCACCCATTCTGCCCGACCGCCGCCGCGCCCGGACCCGGCCAAGATCCGCGCGGCCGTCCGGAAAGAGTGGCCGTCCGGGTGGGACGGCCACTCTCGCGGGAGGTGCGGAGTCGGGTCAGGAGGTGAGGCGGGCGGTGAGGGTGATCTCGGCGCCCGGCGACAGCAGGCGGGAGATCGGGCAGTTCGCCTTGGCGGCCTCGGCGAGCTTCTGGAACTCGCTGTCGTCGATGCCGGGCACCTGGCCGACGGTCTCCAGGTCGATCCGGGTCACGGTCATCCCGGCGTCGGTCTTGTCGAGGTGGACCTTGGCGGTGGTCTCCACCGAGGTCGGCGTCGAGCCGGCGTCGGCGAGCGCCTTGGAGAAGGCCATCGAGAAGCAGCCGGCGTGCGCGGCGCCGATCAGCTCCTCGGGGTTGGTGCCCTCACCCTCCTCGAAGCGCGACTTGAAGGAGTAGTTCCCCTCGACCCCGCCCTTGCCGGTGCGGATCGTGCCGGACCCCTCGGTGAGGTTGCCCTGCCAACGTGCGGAAGCGGTACGGATAGGCATGCCCCGAACGCTATCCGAAAGGAGTTGCCCCCTGCGACCGTTCGCGATCCACGTCCCACCCTGCCGCCTGTGTCATGATTCGGCTCAGGCCCGCGAACGCGGAAGGGTGACCGATGTCCCAGGATCTCCCCATCCCACGGCAGGAAGACCGGTCCGACGGTACGGCCGTCGTGGAGTGGGGTGCGGCGGAACCAGCCCCGGCGGGCCGGTTCGGCCGGGTGCTCGCCGGCCTGGCCGCCGACCGCCGGCTGCCCCCGCTGCTGGCCGGGCTCGGCGCGGTGGCCGCCGGCGCGTCGCTGGTCGGCGAGTGGCTGGTGATGACCCTGCCCAACGCCGGCCCGGAGGGGAACACCTCGGTACAGGTGCCCGGCGGGGTGTCCGACGTGGGCGGCTTCGGGGTCGGCTACCTGGTCGGGCTGCTCGCGTTGGCCTGCGCGGTCGGGCTCGCGCTGCGCGGCACCCCGGCCGTCCGGACGAACGCCCGGATCGCCGGCCTGACCCTGGCCGGGGCGCTGCTGGCCCTGCTGGCCGCGACGGCCGCCGCGCTCGACGACACGAGCCAGCGCACCCTCTTCTACTCCTCCGAGGACGGCTTCCGGGTCGAGTACGGCCGGGGGCTGGTGATGGCATTCGTCGCCTGCGTGCTCTTCGCCGCGGCGCTCAAGCTGGCCCCGGTCCGGGCCGTACCGCCGGACGGCGAGGAGGCCGACCCGGAGCCCGGCGAGCCGGTGCTCCGCGGCCGCCGGCGCCGGCCGGGGCGCGCGACGGCGGAGGACGACCTGCCACCGCCCGCCGACCTCACCGTCGGGCCGGCCATCCCGTTCGCCCGCCCCGAACCGCCGATCTGACCCGCCGCCGACCGCCGTGCGCAACCGCCCGGACCGTCCCGGACGGCGCCCACGGCCGGCTCAGGGCCTCGCCCAGCGGATCTCGCCGTCCACCACGACGTCGGTGGCGCGCAACCCGAGCCGCTCGGCGACCCGGGCGGAGGCCCGGTGGTCGGGGTGCACGTGTGCGAGCAGCGCCCGTACCCCGTGCCCCTCCAGCCAGCCGACCATGCCGGCGGTCGCCTCGCCGGCGTAGCCGCGACCCTGCTCCGGGGCGGCCACCACCCAGGCCAGTTCGGCCACCGGCCGGTCGCCGTCGAGCCGGAGGGTGGCCTGCACGGTGCCCACCGCCACGCCGGTGTCCCGGTGCCGGACCACCCAGTTCAACCAGCCCTGGGTACCGTCCGGCGAGCGGCCGGTCACCTGCCGCCGGTACCGCTCCCGCAACTCGTCCAGGCTCGCCGGCCGGCCACCGATGTACTCGTGCAGCACCGGGTCGTCGAGGAGCGGAGCGAGTTCCTCGGCGTGCTCGACCCGGAGCGGCTCCAGCACCAGCCGTTCGGTGCCGATGACCTCCGCCACCGGCCAGTCCCGTTCTGCCACCCGGTAACCGTACGGCGGGTCGCCGGGCTGCCGCGGCGGGGCGCGGAACGTCACCCGCGGTCCGTCGCCCGTTGGCACCCGATTCGCCGGGAAGCCATGGTTGCGGCCTGTTCCGCGAGGTACGGTTGCTGCCCGCCGTCGAGAGGGTCGAGGCACCTCAGGACCACGACGGCTGGCTGCGACGGCGGCGGGCGAAGGAGGAACCATGACCCGCCCGGGACTGCCCAAGCTGATCGCCACCGATCTCGACGGGACGCTCGTCCGCAGCGACGACACGGTCTCCGCGTACACCCACGAGGTGCTCGACCGGGTGCGGGCCGCCGGGATCCCGGTGGTCGGCGCGACCGGCCGCGGGCCCCGGCTGACCGAGCTGACCCGGAACGACATCCGCGCCGCGGACTTCCTGGTGATGGCCGGCGGCGGCCGGGTGGTCGACCAGAGCGACCCGGCCGGCCCGGTGGTGCTGCGCGACGAGCGGCTCTCCGGTGAGGTGCTGGCCCGGCTGCTGGCCGACCTGGAGGCCGCGGTGGGGCCGCTGACCGTGATGGTCGAGGCGTCGGACGAGCCCGACGCCCCGCTCTGGGGCGACTACCACCCGAGCTGGCCCTACCAGGACCGGTTCGAGGCGCGCAGCCGGGCGGAGTGCCTCTCCTGCGACGTGATCAAGGCGTTCGTCCGGACCGCCGACCACCACGTCGACGAGTTGCTGGCGCGGGCGCGCCGGATCGTGCCGCCGGAGGTGGCCACGCTCACCCAGGCGGGGTTGGGCTTCGTCGAGATCTGCCCGCCCGGGGTGGACAAGTCCACCGGGCTCGCGGTGGTGGCGCAGGCCCTCGGGGTCGACCCGGCCGAGGTGCTGGTCTTCGGCGACATGCCCAACGACCTGCCGATGTTCGAGTGGGCCGGCTGGGCCCGGGTGGCGGTGGCGAACGCCCACCCGGCGGTCCGGGCCGCCGCCGACGAGATCACCCTGCGCAACGACGACGACGGGGTGGCGGTGTACCTCGATCGACTACTGTCCCGCTGATGGGAGAGACACCCCGGCTGATCGCCACCGACATCGACGGCACGCTGCTGGCCGACGACCGGACGGTGAGCCCGCGCACGGCCGCGGTGCTGGCCCGGATCGCCGCGCGGGGCACGCCGGTCGTACTGGTCACCGGCCGCCCCATCCGCTGGCTCAAGCTGGTGTACGACCAGCTGGCCGAGCCGCTGCCGGCGATCTGCGCCAACGGCGCGGTGGTCTACGACCCGGCCGCCGACGAGGTGCTCCGGGCCGACCCGCTCGCCCCGGAACTGCTCGCCGAGGTGGCCCGCCGGCTCCGCGCCGAGGTGCCCGGGGTGAGCTTCGCGGTGGAGATCGTCGACAGCCGGCAGATGCGGCACGAGGCGGGCTACCCGCTGCGCTGGGACGCCGACCACGACGCGATCCGGGCCGTCGAGACTCCGGAGGAGCTGCTTGCCGCCCCGGCGGTGAAGCTGCTGGCCCGCGCCGGCGAGCAGGACCCGGACGCGTTCCTGGCGCTCGTGGCGGGAGCGCTGGCGGGGCTGGCGGAGGCCACCCACTCGTCGTACTCCGGGTTGGTGGAGATCTCCGCGGCCGGGGTGACGAAGGCGGCCGGGCTGGCCTGGTACTGCGCCCGGCTCGGCATCGACGCCCGGGACGTGCTGGCCTTCGGCGACATGCCCAACGACGTGCCGATGCTGACCTGGGCCGGCCGCGGGGTGGCGGTGGCCAACGCGCACCGCGCCGTCCTGGAGATCGCCGACGAGGTCACCTCGGCGAACTCCGCGGACGGCGTGGCCGCGTATCTGGAGCAGGTCTTCGGGGTGGGCTGAGCCGGTCAGAGGTACTGGCCGGTGCTGTGCCCGTCGTTACCCTGCTGGCCCATGCCCGGCATGCCGGGCACCACCCCGCCCGGCCCGCTGGGCAGCGCCTGCCGGCCGGAGCGCATCTGCTCGAGCTGGACCCGGGCCGCCATCTGCTGGGCGACCAGGGCCGCCTGGATGCCGTGGAACAGGCCCTCCAGCCAGCCGACCAGCTGGGCGTGCGCGATGCGCAGCTCGCCCTCGCTCGGCGTCTGCTCCTCGGTGAAGGGCAGCGAGATCCGCTCCAGCTCCTCGCGCAGCTCGGGGGCGAGGCCCTCCTTGAGCTCGACGATCGAGCGCTCGTGGATCTCCCGCATCCGGTTGCGGCTGGCGTCGTCCAGCGGGGCCGCCTTGACCTCCTCCAGCAGCTGCTTGATCATGCTGCCGATCCGCATCACCTTGGCCGGCTGCTCGACCAGCCGGGTCGGGTCCTCGCCCTGCCCCTCCTCGGTCTGCACGGTGCCGACGGGCCGGCCGTCCGGGCCGACCACCACCACGGTGCCGGAGTGACCGGTGCCGTCGGCGTCCGGCTCGTCGTTCTGTCCAGCGGAGTGCGCTTCGGTCATGGGATCCATCTTTACCCAGCCGACCCCGTCCGTGCGCGCCGGGACCCGGTCGGCGGCGGGGAACCACCCGGGCGGGCGCGCTACGGTCTGGCCCATGCCCGCCGACCCCCGCGCCGTCCTCACCCGTCCGGCACCGGCGCCGGACCACACCGTCGCCTACGGCGCGCACCCGGACCAGATCGCCGACCTGCGCCGTCCGGCCGGCGGTGGGCCGGCCGGACGGCTCGTGGTGGTGGTGCACGGCGGCTTCTGGCGGGCGGAGTACGACCGGACGCACACCGGCCCGCTGGCCGCCGCGCTGGCCGGGCTGGGGCACCCGGTGGCGCAACTGGAGTACCGCCGGACCGGTCGGCCGGGCGGCGGCTGGCCGGGCACCCTGGCCGACGTGGTGGCCGGCGTGACCGCGCTGCCCGGGCTGGCGGCCGACGCCATGCCCGGCCGGGTGGCGGCCGGGGCGCCGATCCTGGTCGGCCACTCCGCCGGCGGCCACCTCGCGCTGTACACGGCGGCCACGGTTCCGGCGGCGGTCGGCGGGGTGCTGGCCCTCGCCCCGGTCAGCGACCTCGCCGAGGCCTACCGGCTGGACCTGGACGGCGGCGCGGTGGCCGCGCTGCTCGGCGGCGGCCCGACGGACTTCCCGGACCGGTACGCCACCAGCGATCCACGGTCGTTGGTACCACTGCAAACACGAGCAGTAGTCATGCACGGCGCATTGGATGAACAGGTGCCGGCGGCCATGAGCCGGAGCTTCGTCGCCGCCGACCGGGCCGTCGGGGGCGATATCCGGCTGGTCGAGCTGGCGGGATGCGAACATTTCGGGCTTATCGACCCGGAGTCGGCGGCCTGGCCGGAGGTAACAACCGCTTTCCGAAGCTTGCATGAAGATCACTAAGCATTGACGCAGCGTCGCCAAGCAGGTAGAACGCCGAGGGGGCGCTGATCAGCCCTGCAACGCTCCCGGAAGGAACTCGGTGTCGCAAATGAACCGCAGGCGGGCACTCCAGCTGCTGGCCGCCCTGGGTACGGCCGGATTCGCAGCCGGATGTGGCTCTGAGTCGGAGGGCGAGCCGGCCACCCCGGGAAGCCCGATCAAGATTGGTCTCGTGGCGCCGACGTCCGGCAGCTTCAAGGCGATCGGCTCCGAGATCAAACAAGGTTTCGAGCTCTTCCTCGACCTCAACGAGCAGCGCCTCGGCGGCCACCCGGTCACCCTGGTGACCGCCGACGAGGGCGACAGCGCCAAGACCGGCGAGGAAGCCGTCAAGAACCTGCTCAAGGAGGGGGTGCTCGCCCTCACCGGCGTGGTCCACTCGGAGGTCATGGCGGCCATCCGGGACACCGTCGAGCAGGCCCGGGTGCCCCTGGTGGGCTCCAACGCCTCGCCGAGCAGCCTGCAGAGCGTCGTCTACATCTGGCGCACCTCGTACGTGCTGGACGAGGCGGGCCGCGCGCTCGGCCGCTACCTCAAGACCGAGCTGAAGCCGTCCGACAAGCTGGCCATCATCGTGCCGGAGGACGTCAGCGGCCAGGACGTGGTGCGCGGGTTCCGGGAGGAGTTCGGCGCGTCCGACTCCCGGATCAAGGACCCGGTGGTCTGGACGTCGGCGAAGCCGGACCCGAACAAGTCGGACTACGCCGCCGACATCCGGACCGCGCTCAACCGGAGGCCGACGGCGGTGTTCTGCCACTTCGCCGGGGACGCCGCGGTCGAGTTCATCCGGCAACTGCGCCAGTCGGGCTTCACCGGGACGATCTACGCGCCCGGCTTCCTCACCGAGGGCACCGTGCTCGAGAGCATCAAGCCCCGGCAGTACGCGCTGGGCATCCGCACCGCGCTGAACTACTCGGCCGACATCAACAACGCGGCCAACCGCCGGTTCGCCGCGGCGTACCGGAAGAAGCACAACTCGTCCCCCACCACCTACGCGATGGCGTCGTACGACGCGGCGCAGGTGCTGGACCAGGCCATCCGGCTCGCCGGCGCGGAGCCCAACCCGCAGCAGGTCAACCTGGCGCTCGGCAAGATCGGCCAGATCGACAGCCCGCGCGGGATCTGGCAGTTCAACCAGCCGCGCACCCCGCAGCAGAAGTGGTACCTGCGCGAGGTGCAGAACGACGGCCAGGTGCTCTCCAACATCCTGATCAACGAGCTGGCCACGCTCGGCTGATCGGCCCACCCGCACACGCGCCGGGGCCGACCTCCCGCAAGGGAGGCCGGCCCCGGGTCGTACGTGAACCGGCCGGGTGGCGTCCGGCTCAGTGCCGCAGCTCGGCGATGCAGCACTTCACGCTGCCGCCGCCCTTCTTCAGCTCGGCCAGCTCGACCGGCACCGGGTGGTAACCGGCGGCCTTGAGCTTGCCGGCGAGCCGGGTCGCCTCGCTGTTGAGCACCACGTTCAGGCCGTCGCTGACCAGGTTCAGCCCGAACGTCATCGCGTCCTCGTCGTCCGCCACCACCGCGTCCGGGAAGAGCTGGGCGAGCACCCGCTGGCTGGCCGCCGAGAACGCCCCCGGGAAGTAGACGATGTTGGTGTCGTCGATCGAGGCCAGCGCCACGTCCAGGTGGTAGAAGCGCGGGTCGACCAGGCGCAGCGACACCACCGGACGGCCGAGCGCCTCCTGTGCCTCGGCGTGCGCGGGCAGCTCGGTGCGGAAGCCGTGCCCGGCGAGGATCAGCCCACCGTGCGCCTCCGGCAGGTACGCGAAGTCGCCCTCGCCCTCGTTGGTCTCGCTGGGCGCGATGAACCGCCAGCCCTGCGACTCGTAGAAGGCCCGGTGCGCGGCGGCCTCGGCGGCCCGCTGCTCGTGCTTGAACTGGGCGCCGTAGACCGTCCCGTCCACGACGAAGGCGCCGTTGGCGGCGTACACCATGTCGGGCAGGCCCGGCTCGGGGGCGAGCAGGTGCACCTCGTGACCGAGACCCACCAGGGTCTCGCGCAGCCGGTCCCACTGCTTGACCGCCAGCTCCGGGTCGACCGGCGTGGTCACGTCCATCCACGGGTTGATCGCGTACTCGACCGCGAAGTGCTCGGGGGAGCACATGAGATATGTCCGCTTTCGCGGGACTCGCTGCTGGTTCACGGTCACCAAGAGTAGGTACCGTACAACTTTGGTAACAGCCACAACCATTGCATGCCAGAGGCGGAACGTTGCAGATAGATGCCGTTGACCAGCGGATCATTGCGTTGCTCGTCGCCGACGCCCGCGCCTCGTACGCGGACATCGGAACCCGGGTGTCACTCTCCGCCCCGGCGGTCAAGCGACGGGTGGACCGGCTGCGTGCCACCGGGGTGATCCGGGGATTCACCGCCGTCGTCGACCCGGCCGCAGTCGGCTGGACCACGGAGGCGTTCGTCGAGCTGTTCTGCGCCGGACGGACCACGCCGGCCCAGATCGGCGTGGCCGCCCGCCGGCACCCGGAGGTGGTCGGCGCGTACACCGTCTCCGGCGAGGCGGACGCGCTGGTGCACCTGCGGGCGGCGGACATCGCCCACCTGGAGGCGGCCCTGGAACGGCTGCGGGCCGAGTCGTTCGTGACCTCCACCCGCAGCACCATCGTGCTGTCCCGGCTGGTCGAGTCCCCCGGCGTCGGCCCCTCCGCCGGCTGACCGGCCGCGCCGCCCTCCGGTCCGGAGACGCACCGCCGCCGCCGGACCGGAGACGCGCCGCTTTCGCACCGCCGCCCCGCGGACCGGCGACGAGCCGCTCACCGCAGCGACCGGACCGCGGCGGCGAGAAGGGACGCCCGGGTGGGAACCGGGCCGGGCCGACCGGCGTCGAACCGGCCATGAAACGGGGTATGCCCACCGCCGCGGCCGGCACGCTGGTCGCGCTCGCCCTGCTCGCCGGCAGCACGACGGCGGCCAGACCGACGCCCGTCGCGCCGCCGGCGCCGCCGCAGCCGCCCGCGCTCCGGCTGGTCTCCTTCGACTCCTGCGCCGAGGCGCTCGCCGGGCTGCGCGCCGCCGCCTCCGCGTCGGTCGGCCCATGGGGCTTCTCCGCCGGCTGGCGCACCGGGGTCGCGCTCGACGCGGCCGAGGGGGCGGCGAAGGACGCCGCCGGCGCGAGATCGGCCGCTTCGGCCGCCCCGCAGCACACCGGCACCAACAACCACGAGGCCGACGCGGACGAGCCGGACCTGGTCAAGACCGACGGCCGGCGGATCGTCACGGTCACCGGCAACGTGCTGCGGGTGGTCACCCCCGCCACCCGCCGGGTCACCGGCCGCCTCGACCTGGCCCGGATCACGCCGCCGGTCGGCTGGGCGGCGCAGAACCTGCTGCTGCACGGCGACCGCGCCCTGGTGCTCGTGGCGGGGGTGGAGGCGCAGCCGGGCATCGCGAAGACCCGGCCGGCCGGCCGCCACGACGCCGACGCCCGGCTGCTCCTGGTCGACCTCACCGGGGCGCCCCGGGTGACCGGTACCTACCGGATCGAGGGCTTCCTGGCGGACGCCCGGCTGACCGGGAGCACGGCCCGGGTGGTGATCCGGTCACCCGCCCGGCTCTCCTTCCCGTACGCGGAACGGGCCACCGACGCGCAGCGGACCGCGACCAACCGGGCGGTGATCGCGACGGCCGGGATCGACGCCTGGCTGCCGGCGTACGAGTGGACCGAGGGCGCGCTCCGGCACACCGGCCGGGTCGGCTGCGAGCGGCTGAGCCGCCCCAGCCGCTTCACCGGGGTGTCGACGCTGACCGTGCTCAGCTTCGACCTGACCGCCGACCGGCTCGGCGACGGCGACCCGGTCAGCGTGGCCGCCGACGCGGACACCGTCTACGGCACTGGGCAGAGCCTCTATCTCGCCGGGCAGCGGCCGCCGGCCGACCAACCCGGCTCGCCCCGGTGGAGTCGGCGGGCACCCGAGCAGATCACCGACGTCTACCAGTTCGACACCGCCGCGCCGGGCCGCCCCCGGTACGCGGGCGCCGGCTCGGTGCCCGGCTGGCTGATCAACCAGTACGCGCTGTCGGAGTGGCAGGGGCACCTGCGGATCGCCACCACCGTCGAGGACGTCCGGGCCGGCAGCGCGCGGTCACAGTCCGGCGTGCACGTGCTGCGCCGGGAGGACGACCGGCTGGAGCCGGTCGGCGCGGTGACCGGCCTGGGTCGGGGCGAGCGGATCTACTCGGTGCGCTTCCTCGGCGGCGTCGGCTACGTGGTCACGTTCCGGCAGACCGACCCGCTCTACTCGCTCGACCTGACTGATCCGGCCGCGCCCCGGGTCACCGGCGAACTGAAGATCACCGGCTATTCGGGATATCTGCACCCGCTGCCCGACGGGCGGCTGCTCGGCGTGGGGCAGGAGGCCGACGGCCGGGGACGGGTGCAGGGGCTCCAGGTCTCGCTCTTCGACGTCCGGGACCCGGCCCGACCGACCCGGCTCGACCGCTACCACGTGCCCGACGCCTACTCCGCGGTAGAGTTCGACCCGCACGCCTTCCTGCACCACCCCGACACCGGCCTGGTCGCCCTCCCGGTCGACGACCACGTACGCCTGCTCCGGGTGAGCGGCGACGCGATCGCCGCGGTGGGCACCGTGCGCCACCCCGGCGCGGCGGGCATGGTGAGCCGGTCGCTGCTGGTCGGCGAGACGCTCTGGACCGTCTCCGAAGCGGGTCTGCGGGCCTCCGACCCGACCACCGCGCGGAGCCTCGCCTGGCTCCCCTCGACCTGATCCGCCCTCCCCACGGGTGGGGCCCGGTTTCTCGGGGACTCCGGGTCCCACCCCAGAGGGGTGTCAGAGGTACATGCCGGTGCGGTGCTCCCCCTCGTCACGCTTGACCGGCTTGTCGCCCTCGCCGAAGAAGCGCTTGCCGCCGAACTCGCCGTGCAGCCGGTCGTCCAACTCGTCGGCCAGCCCGGTCATCACCTGCACGGCGAGCATCAGGTGGGTCGGCTGGAAGTTGCGGCCGAACACCGGGATGGACGCCCAGACGGTGTCGTCGGCGCAGTAGAGCCGGCCGATCGGCATCCGGTTGGTCAGTTCGGAGAGCTTGACGTAGAGGCGCTCGGTCGGCTCGACCTCCGTGAGCACCGGGGAGAAGACGTCGACCAGGGGCGGGTTGTCGCGCACCCGGACGAAGACCATCGCCGAGCCGGCCCGGATGTTGATGTCACCGTCCGAGTCGACCTGGAGCCGGTCGGAATCCGACTTCAGCATGGTCGACACCACCGTGCGGACCCGCTCGGCCAGCGCCAGCACGTCGCTCTCGCCGGACTTGCTCGCGGCGGCCGCGGCGGCCAGCGCCTCGTCCAGGTCGGCTTCGACGTTCCGGTCCGGGCCGAACTCGCTGCGCGCGGTGCCGAGCGGCTCGACCGGCAGCGGTTCCCCCTCGGCGTCGTGCACCAGGTAGACGAGGAAGGCGGGGTGCGGGGCGCCGTAGACGTCGCGCAGCGTACGGGAGAGCAGCGCCGCCAGCCGGACGGCGTCGGCGGTCGAGGAGTCCAACCCGAAGTACTCGCCGGAGCCCTCCACCACGCCCGGCGGTGACCAGCCGAGCGCGATCATGTCCGCCACCGCGTTGCGGTCCAGCCGGTAGCCCTGCGGCAGGCTGGCGTTCCCGACGGCCCGGGCGGCGAGCGTCCCCTCCGGGCCGGCGTCCACGCTGATCGAGTAGATGGCGTCGCCGGTGCCGGAGGCGGTCGGGTCGAGGGTCACCTCCAGGTGCGCCCCGGCGGGCAGCGCCGCCAGCCGGTCGGCCAGCGCCCGGGCGAACTCCTGCCACGCCTGGGTCACCTTCGCCCGCAGGTCGGCCGTGCTCGGCTCGTCGAGCAGGATCGACTCGTGCTGCTGCTCCGGCATCCCGCCGGGCGGGCCACCGATCGGCGCCGAGGGGTGGTCAGCCGTCATGATCGCCTCCGTCCGTCAAGGTCACCCTACCCACGTCGCCCGGGGGTCGAATCAGCCCGGACCGGGATCGGACAGCGGCGACGCCGCGAGCCGTGCCCGGGGGTCAGGCCGGGGTCTCGTCCGGGCGGTCGGCGCCGAGTTCGACGGGCCAGGCACCGGCCAGCGCGCTGAGCCGGTTGGCGGCGTCGGCCGGGTCCGCGCCGCGCCCGACGGCCAGCCCGAGCAGGTACGCGGTGACCGGGGCGCCCGGCCGCAGCACCTGGTGGGCGACGTCCCGGGCCAGGTCGAGCACCGCCGGCACCGGCACCTGGGCCGGGTCCAGGCCGAGTTCGGCACAGGCCGCCGTGACCCAGTCGTCCATCACCGTCATCGCACCCACTCCTCCGCCCGGCGTACGTCGGAGTCAGTGTCGCAGTCGAACCAGGGCGGCGGGCCGGGAGCGGACCAGGGCACCTCGCGGACGGTCAGCCCGGCCAGCAGGGCGCGGATCGGGGCGCCGGCCAGCCCCCGCCCGGCGGCGAGCCGGTCGACGGCGGCCCGCAGCGGCGGCACCCGCCACACCCCGCAGAGGGTCTGCCGCCGCCCGTCCGCGTCCACGAAGCAGGCCCCGTCGGGCGCGGCACCGGGCCGGCCCGGCTCGGCGTCGAGGTGGCGCAGCAGGTGCCCGACCGCCTCCCGGGTGAGCAGCGGCAGGTCGCCGGCGAGCAGCGCGACGACCGGGGTGTCGGGGTGGAGCCGGGCCAGCCCGGCGGCCGTGGCGGCGACCGGCCCGCCGCCGGGCGGCTCCTCCCGGGTCACCTGGACGCCGTCGGGCACCGGCCCGACCGGCCCGACCAGGACGCGCGGGGTGGCGTCGGCGACGGCGGCCAGCACCCGGTCGCGCATCGGGCGGCCGCCGACCGGGCGGGCCGGTTTGTCCACCCCGCCCATCCGGCGCGCCGCGCCGCCCGCGAGCACCACCGCCGCGTACGCCGTCATCAGGCCACGGTAGCGGTGCGGGCGGCCCGACGGGCGGGGCAGGATGGCGGGATGGGACGGGCGACTGACCGCCGGAGTGTGCTCCGGATCGACCTCGACGCGGCGACTGACGGGCGCTCCGCCGCCACCCGGCGGCGGGACAGCCTGAGCGGGGAGGAGCCGCTGGAGATCCGGGTCGGCCCGGCCGGGCCGGGGCGACGGCGGCCGCTGGCGGTGACCATGCGTACGCCCGGCGACGACCTGGACCTGGCCATCGGTTTCCTGCTGACCGAGGGGCTGATCCGGTCGGCGGACGACGTGCACACCGCGCAACTCTGCGCCGGGGCGGAGACGCCCAACACCTACAACGTGGTGGACGTGACGCTGGCGCCCGGGGTGCCGGAGCCGGAGACCGATCCGTCCCGGAACTTCTACACCACCAGTTCCTGCGGGGTGTGCGGCAAGGCGAGCATCGAGTCGGTGCGTACCCGGTCGGTCTTCGCGGTAGCGGACGACCCCGTCGCCGTGCCGGCGGCGGTCCTCGCCGAGCTGCCGGAACGGTTGCGCGCGGCGCAGAAGGGCTTCGACCGCACCGGCGGCCTGCACGCGGCCGGCCTCTTCACCGCCGACGGCGAGCTGGTGGTGCTGCGCGAGGACGTGGGCCGGCACAACGCGGTGGACAAGGTGGTCGGCTGGGCCGTCCGGGAGCGCCGGTTGCCGCTGGCCGGGCACGTGCTGCTGGTCTCCGGGCGGGCCAGCTTCGAGCTGACCCAGAAGGCGTGGATGGCCGGCGTGCCGCTGCTGGCGGCGGTCTCCGCGCCAAGCACGCTCGCCGCCGACCTGGCCGAGGAGGCCGGGCTGACCCTGGTCGGCTTCCTGCGCGGCCGGACCATGAACGTCTACGCCCACCCGCACCGGGTCACGGCCTGACGTCGGGGTGCGGGCGGTCGCGAGTTGCGGCATGTCGCGGTGTCCGGCGGCGTCGATAACCCGAGCTGCCGCATCCCGAGTGGATCTCACCGCTAACTCAGGGCGTCGAACAGCCCCAGCCGGAAGGCGGCGTCGCGGGCCAGCAGGAACCCGGCGATGCCGAGCACCCAGCCCAGCGCGCTGCCGGAGGTCCGGATGATCCAGGCGTTCAGCCGGGCCAGCACCGGCTCGATCCGGGTCGGCCAGGCCACCCGGGCGGCCAGCAGCAGCACCGCCGGCACCACCATGACCAGGCAATACCCGGCGAGCAGCGCCACCACCGCCGCCGCGTCCAACCCCGAGGTGGTCAGCAGACCCAGCGCGCCGAGGTACGGCAGCATCGTCGCCACCTCGGCCAGCGCGGCGAGCAGTGCAAGCCCGACCAGCCAGCGGGCCGAGGCGTCACCGGAAGTGGCCCGGTCCCGCCAGCGCAGCACCGCACCCCCGCCCGGCCGGCGGCGCTTGCCGTCGTAGCGAAAGCTCAGCACGAACAGCCCGACCCCGAGGGCGAGCTGCGCCCAGAGCACCGGCCGGTTGTCCAGCGCGCCGCCGAGCGCGTCGGCCAGCCGACTACCGCCTCAGACCAGCAGCAGCCCGACCGCGAAGTAGAAGCCGGCGATCGTGCCGAGGTAGGTCAGGATCCGCCGGGCGTTGACCGGGCCGGGCGTGAGCAGCAACCACACCGGGATGAAGAGGGTGCCGATGCTGGTGCTGTCGACCAGCGCCAGACCCGCGAGCGCGAGCAACAGTCCGATGCTCATGAGAGACCATTGAGGATTACGGCCACCTGATCATTCTCCCGGGTCCCCCGGGCGGTCGACTCGCCCCGCAGGAGGATCGGCGCGTCCTTCCCGGGATGGAGAGCGCTATCCGCGCGGGCGCGCCCAGTTGGTGAACCGGTCGGCCAGCGCGACCGGCGGTGTGGCGTGGTCCAGCCCGGTGAGCTCCGCGGCGGCCTCGGCCTGGAGGGTGGCCAGGTAGACCAGCAGCGTTGCCCGGTCCGTCCGGTACTCAGCGAGCAGGCGCAGCTTGGCCGCCGAACACGGCCAGGCGATCCCGCACGCCTGGCAGCGCCAGGTCGGCCGGGTGGGGAGGTGGTCACGGGACCGGCGGCTCACAGGCTCACCACGCGTACGACGCGGACCCGGTCGACCCGGACGAAGGCGAAGCGCGCGCGGACGGCCAGCGACCCGTCCTCGCGTACGTCGTGCCCGCGGACCTCCGCCCAGACGTGCCCCTCGAACGGTCCGCGGCTGAGGATCTCGGTGACGTGCAGCGTGAGCGGTCCGGTGCCGAACCGGTAGGAGTCCTCGGGCACCCGGATCGTGCTGCCGACGGTCAGGCTCACCACCGACCCCCGTTCGCCCGCCACCGCTGGGCCGGGGTCAGGTTGCCCGGGCGGCCCGCACCGGCGGTCGGGAAGATGGCCGTTGGCTCTGCCCAGTTCGGTCGCTCGTTCCGGGGCGGCCGGAGCGGGGTTGGTGCCGGGGCGGGCTTAGGGCGCCAGAACCTGAGTCTCACGGGTACCTCCCTCGTGATGCGGAAGGGGACCGCCCCGCCCCTCGCCGGGGCGGCCCCGGAGCACGGCCGCCGAGTTCGGGTTCTCCGCCCGCCGCACCCCCTGATGCCACCTTTCCGAGTGTTGTTGAACGAGCACACTGCGTTGCACTATGTACTTCGGACGTACGGGACGTTCGATGAAGGGTTGGGGATGAACCGTGCGGTGAAGGCCGCCATGGCCGAAGCCGGGGAGACTGCCGAGAGCCTTGCAGCTCAGATCGGTGTTGACCCGAAGACGGCAGCACGCTGGGCGAGCCACGGACGAATCCCACAGACCCGACATCGCGCCCAGGTAGCAGCGATCTTGAAGAAGGACGTTGCCGAGCTGTGGCCGGACGTTCTGAAGCCCCGGGAACCAGCTTGGTTTCGGCCATGGGCGGACATCGAGCGTGAAGCCGCCGCGCTGCGCTGGTTCGAGTCGGCTGTCATCCCCGGCCTCCTGCAAACGGAGGCATACGCGCGAGCGGTTCTCGCGAGCAGCCCTCTCATGACAGATGCGGAGATCCACGTCGGTACACGGCTTCGCCGGCAGGTGGCCGTCTTCGACCGTCCCCATCCACCACTGACCGTGTTCGTGATCGACGAGGCGGCCCTCCACCGTGGCGATCCGGAAGTCCTAGGCTCCCAGCTGGACCACATCGTGACGATGGCTCGGCGACCCAACATCATGGTTCACGTGGTGCCGCTACGCGCAGGACTTCACCCGGGACAGGCTGGTCCGTTCATCATCGCGACCACACCCGAGGGTGAGGAGGTTGGCTATCTCGACGACCAGTCCGCGGGGCGCATCACAAACGACGTTGCTCCTCTCTGGGCGGTCTGGGATACCGTCAGGTCGGTTGCGCTTCCGCGAGACCAGACCATCAATCTATTGAAAGCACGAGCATGGATGACCTGACCGGTGCACGATGGCGCACCAGCACCCGCAGCAGCTCGAACGGCGGCGCGTGCGTGGAGGTCGCGGACAACCTGCCCGGCGTCGTCCTCGTCCGCGACACGAAAGACCGCGAAGGCGGCACCCTGACCTTCTCGCTCGCAGCCTGGCGTACCTTCGTCTCCCACGTCGCCGAGCGGGCCTAGCAACCAACCTCTTACGACCCCTGGTCCACCCGCTTCCCAGGACTCTAGGCTCAGTCGAGCGCGAGGATGCTCCACTTCTCAGGCAGGACGGCGGCGGCATCGGCCGGCCTGGCGGTGGCGACATGCGCCTCGTGCGCGAGGGCGGCCCGCGCAGCGTGGCCCAGCGCAATGTCACCGCCGACGGACCGGGCCAGCGTGCCGGTCTCCCGCGCGTCGTCACCGGAGAGCGGCAGCACCCGCACGACGGGCGCGGTCATCAGCAGCGCGATGAGCGCGGCACCGACCTCGCTCGACGTGGCGGCGTAGGCGGCGGCCAGGCAGGCGGCCGGCACGGCGACCTGCCGGCCCTCGTCGGCGACCTCGGCCATCAGCTCGCCGACGGCGACCCGGCCCTCGACGTACGACACCAGTGCGGAGGCGTCCAGGACGACCGCGACGTCCCGGCTCATGCGACGTCGCCCAGCATCCGCCGGCCCTCGGCCAGCGCCGGTGGCACCGCCCCGGTCAGCGGACGCCACGACGGCTCCGCTTGCGCTGCCGGACCACCCCGGGCATCCCCACCGCCGGCCAGCCGTCCAGTTCCGACGGCGGTACGCCCCGGCGAAGCAGGTCGTCCAGGAGCGCCGCGAGGGAGTAGTCGGGGTGCTCGGTCAGCGCCTGCTCCAGCGCCACCGCCGCCAGTGCCCCCTGCCCGGCCCGCCAGGCGGCGAACGCGAGCAGGCTCGCCGGCGCGGCGATCAGCTCCGGCTCGGCCCGGCGCAGCACGTCGGTCCAGAGGGCGATGTCCGCGTCCCGCCCGTCGGTGCGTTCCCAGGCGTGGTCGCGTACCGGCAGGTGGGTCAGCAGCAGGCTCAACCAGGCCACCTCGTCGTCGGTGAGCCGCTCACCGCGCCGCTGCCGCCGCAGCGCCGCCCGGACGGCCGCCACGCCGGCCGCGCGTAGCGACCGCCCGCCGAGCAGGTCGGCCGCGGAAGCCTTGGCGATCAGCTCGGTCAGCCGCCGTTCGGCCCGGGCGGTGGCCCGGCGCATCGCCACCCGGACCGGGCCGCCGGCCGGAGCCACCTGCGCGACCAGGGCGGCCCGGTCGGGCAGGGCGACCTGGCCGGCGAAGACCGCGGCGGCGGGCAGGTCGCTGGCGCCGGGGTCGTACGGGGTGCCGTCGGGCGGGCAGCACTCCGGCTCGGTGCAGACGTACGACCACCACCGGCCGTCGGTGACCCCGGAGCGCGTCGAGCACGGTGAGCCCGGCCTCGGCCAGCGCCGCCCGCACCGCGTCGACGGCCGGGGTGACCCGGGTCGCCGGGCCGAAGCCCAGCACGGTGGCGGCCTCGGCGTGCTGGCGGGCGATCACCTCGGCGAGGTGTCGGGCCGGCGGTGCCGGGTCGACACCTCGGGCGAGGTGTCGGGCCGGCGGTGCCGGGTCGCCGGCCGGCCCGGGCAGGTCGGCCCGGGCCGCGAAGGTGATCCGCCGGCCGCGCATGGCCACCACGACCACGCTGTCGGCGGGGTGGAAGCCGAGCAGGTAGGGCACGGCGGCGATGAGATCGGCCGGGGAACGGACGGCGAGCCGGGGGCGGTCGGTCGAGGTCATGCCCGCAGGCTGCGATCCGGCGACCCGGCCCGGCAGCCCCTGTGGACGACACGCCGTTCGTCCACAGCTACCCACCGTATTGACCCTGCTCACCTCGATCCGCCACCTGTCCCCAGCGCCGGTTCCGCGAGATCTTGGTGGGAAACGGCCCCTGGAGGGGCCGAAATCTTCCAAGATCCGCAGGGAACCCGCGGCGACCCGGACGCGATCCGGGGCGGGCGGGCGCGCGGGCGGTGGCGAGCGACTACCTTGCGCTCATGGACCTGGCGTACCTGCGGGCGCACCCGTCCCACCTGCCGACCTTTTTGACCCACCAGCGGATCCGGGAGACGCCGGTGGCCGGGGGCGACATCTGTGCCGCCTCCCGGTTGACCCTGGACGACGGTCACTCGATCTTCGCCAAGACCTGGCCGGAGCGGGCCGGACGGCCGGTGCCGGAGGGCTTCTTCGCCACCGAGGCCGCCGGCCTGCGCTGGCTGCGCGAGGCCGGCACGGTGGCCGTACCGGAGGTGCTCGTGGTGCTGCCGGAGCTGCTGGCGCTGGAGTGGGTCGAGCCCGGCGAGCCGAGCGCCGAGGCGGCCGAGCGTTTCGGCCGCGAGCTGGCCGGGCTGCACCGGGCCGGCGCGCCGGCCTTCGGGGCCGACTGGACCGGCTTCATCGGGGCGCTCCCGGCGGACAACACCCCCGACCCCGGCCCGTGGTCGAGCTGGTTCGCCCGCTGCCGGCTGCTGCCGTACCTGCGCCGCTCGGTCGACGGCGGTGCGCTAACCGGCGCCGAGGTCGCCCTGGTCGAGGAGGTGGCCGACCGGGTCGGCGAGTTCGGCGGCGACGAGCCGCCGGCCCGGATCCACGGCGACCTGTGGCCGGGCAACGTGCTCTGGGGCGCCGACGACCGGGCCTGGCTGGTCGACCCGGCGGCGCACGGCGGGCACCGGGAGACCGACCTGGCCCAGCTGGCTCTCTTCGGCGGCGCGCCGCACCTGGACCGGATCCTCGCCGCCTACGACGAGGCGTGGCCGCTGGCCGACGGATGGCGGGACCGGGTGCCGCTGCACCAGCTCCACCTGCTGCTCGTGCACACCGCCCTGTTCGGCGCCGCGTACCGCGATGCGGTCACCCGGGCCGCCCGGGCCGCCCTCGGCGGGCTCGCGCGCGCTACCGTCGACAGGTGACCGCCGCCCGGCCGACCGACGGCCTCCTCGTCGACCGGTACGGCCGCGTCGCCCGGGACCTGCGGGTCTCCCTCACCGACAAGTGCAACCTGCGCTGCACCTACTGCATGCCGGCCGAGGGCCTGCCCTGGCTCGCCGGCCCGCAACTGCTCACCGACGCGGAGATCGTCCGGCTGGTCCGGGTCGCGGTGCGCGACCTCGGCGTCACCGAGGTGCGCTTCACCGGCGGCGAGCCGCTGATCCGGCCCGGCCTGGTCGACATCGTCACCGAGGTCGCGGCGCTCGAACCGCGCCCCCGGATCTCGCTGACCACCAACGGCATCGGGTTGGGCCGGCTCGCCCCGACGCTGCGGGCCGCCGGGCTCGACCGGGTGAACGTCTCGCTGGACACCCTCGACGCCGACCGGTTCGCCCGGTTGACCCGCCGGCCCCGGCTCGCCGACGTGCTGGCCGGCCTGGCCGGTGCCGTCGAGGCGGGGCTCACCCCGGTGAAGGTCAACGCGGTGCTGATGCGCGGCGTGAACGACGACGAGGCGCCCGCGCTGCTCCGCTTCGCCCTCGACCACGGCTACGAACTGCGGTTCATCGAGCAGATGCCGCTGGACGCGCAGCACGGCTGGGACCGGTCCGCGATGGTCACCGCGGAGGAGATCCTCGCCGCCCTGCGTACCGTCTTCGACCTGCGGCCCGACCCGGCCGAACGCGGCGCGGCACCGGCCGAGACCTGGCTGGTCGACGGCGGCCCGGTCCGGGTCGGCGTGATCGCCAGCGTCACCCGGCCCTTCTGCGGCGACTGCGACCGGACCCGGCTCACCGCCGACGGCCAGGTGCGGGCGTGCCTGTTCGCCACCGAGGAGTCCGACCTGCGCGGGGCGCTGCGGGCCGGGGCCGACGACGCCGAGATCGCCCGGCGGTGGCGCACCGCGATGTGGGGCAAGCGGGCCGGCCACGGCATCGACGACCCGACGTTCCTGCAACCCGCCCGGCCGATGTCGGCCATCGGAGGCTGACGTGACCGACCCCAGCCGGCCGGCCAGGCCGGCGCCGCTGACCGTGCGCTACTTCGCCGGAGCGCGCGCCGCCGCCGGCCGCACCGAGGAGACCGCGCCCGCCGGGCGCACCCTCGACGACCTCGTCACGGAGCTGGCGCAGCGGCACGGTGACCAGCTCGCCGCCGTGTTGCGGGCGGCGAGTTTCCTGGTGGACGGCGTGGCCTGCCATGATCGTCAGGTGCCGTTGCCGGCCGGGGCCACGATCGACGTGCTGCCCCCCTTCGCGGGCGGCTGAGGGAGGCGCACATGCTCGCGGTCCTGGGGTTCGTGGGGACCCTGGCGCTGGTCACCGGCCTGATCCACCTCTACCTGTGGAAGCGGCTGGTCCGGGACACCACGGTGCCCGGCCGCTGGCGACGGGTCGGCGGGATCACCGTGCTCGTGCTGGCGCTGCTGGTGCCGGCCACCATGGTCGGCACCCAGGCCGGGCTCTACTGGCTGGCGTGGCCCGGCTACCTCTGGCTCGCGGTGATGTTCTACCTGCTGGTCCTGCTCGTCGCGCTGGAAGTGCCGATGCTGGTGACCCGGCTGGTGTCGCGCCGCCGGGTGGCCGCGACCGAGCCGACCGCCGCCGCGCCCGAGCCGGTCCTGGTCGGCGCGGCGGGCCCGGCCGACCCGCCGGCCGCCGGCGCCGTCGGCCAGCCCGACCACGACCCGGCCCGCCGCCTGCTGCTCGCCCGCGGGGCGGCGATCTTCGCCGGGCTCACCGCCACCGGCCTCACCGGGTACGGCGTCCGCACCGCGCTCGGCCCGCCGCAGCTGGACCGGGTCCGGATCCCGCTGGCCAAGCTGCCCCGCAGCATGGACGGGCTGCGCATCGCCACCGTCTCCGACATCCACCTCGGGCCGCTGCGCGGCCGGGCGCACACCGAGCGGATCGTGGCCGCCATCAACCGCCTGGACGCCGACCTCGTCGCGGTCGTCGGTGACCTGGTCGACGGCTCGGTCGCCGAGCTGGGCGAGGCCGCCGCGCCGCTGCGGGATCTGCGCTCCCGGCACGGCAGCTACTTCGTCACCGGCAACCACGAGTACTACTCCGGGGTCGAGGAGTGGGTGCAGGAGCTGGACCGGCTGGGGCTGCGGGTGCTGCAGAACGAGCGGCGGGAGATCCAGGCCCGCGGTGGCGTACTGGACCTGGCCGGGGTCAACGACGTCACCGCCGCCGGCACCGGGCTTGCCGCGCCGGCCGACTACGCGGCGGCGCTCGGCGACCGGGACCCGTCCCGACCGGTGGTGCTGCTGGCCCACCAGCCGGTCGCCGCGGTGGAGGCGGCGAAGTTCGGGGTCGACCTGCAACTGTCCGGGCACACCCACGGCGGCCAGATCGTCCCGTTCAACCTGCTGGTCAAGCTCCAGCAGCCGGTGGTCTCCGGCCTCGGCGAGGTCGACGGCACCAAGGTGTACGTCACCAACGGCGCCGGCTTCTGGGGGCCGCCGGTCCGGGTCGGCGCCGAACCGCAGATCACCCTCGTCGAGCTGCGCTCGGCATAGCGCACTTCACGCCCGAGCGTGGCGGCGCGCGGCGGCGCGGCGCGCCGTGGCAGGATGCGGCGTGCCTCCGTTCAGCGCCGCACCCCCCGGTGGCCTCCCGCCGTTCGTCGCGGACCTGCACATCCACTCGAAGTACTCGCGCGCGTGCAGCCGTGACCTGACCCTGCCGAACCTCGGCTGGTGGGCCCGGCGCAAGGGCATCGGCCTGCTCGGCACCGGCGACTTCACCCACCCCGCCTGGTACGACCACCTGCGGGAGACGCTGCACCCGGCCGAGCCCGGCCTCTACCGGCTCAGCCCGGAGGCGGAGCGGGACATCGCCCGGCGGCTGCCGCCCCGGCTGGCCAGCGAGGCCGAGAGCGACCCGGTGCGGTTCATGCTCAGCGTGGAGATCTCCACCATCTACAAGCGGGACGACCGGACCCGCAAGGTGCACCACCTGATCTACCTGCCCGACCTGGACGCGGTGGCCCGGTTCAACACCGCGCTCGGCCGGATCGGCAACCTCGGCTCCGACGGCCGGCCGATCCTCGGCCTGGACTCCCGGGACCTGCTGGAGATCACCCTTGAGGCGAGTCCCGACGGTTACCTGGTGCCGGCGCACATCTGGACGCCGTGGTTCTCTGCGCTGGGCTCGAAGTCCGGCTTCGACGCGATCGCCGACTGCTACGCCGACCTCGCCGAGCACATCTTCGCGGTGGAGACCGGCCTCTCCTCCGACCCGGAGATGAACTGGCGGGTCGGCAGCCTGGACGCGTACCGGCTGGTCTCCAACTCGGACGCGCACTCCCCGCCGGCGCTGGCCCGCGAGGCGACGGTCTTCGCCACCGCCCGCGACTACTTCGCCGTCCGGGACGCGCTGCGCACCGGCGACGGGCTCGCCGGGACCATCGAGTTCTTCCCCGAGGAGGGCAAGTACCACGCCGACGGGCACCGGCTCTGCGGGGTGAACTGGTCGCCCGAGCGGACCCGGGCGGCCGGCGGGCGCTGCCCGGAGTGCGGCAAGCCGCTCACCGTCGGCGTGCTCAGCCGGGTCGAGGAGCTGGCCGACCGGCCGGCCGGACACCGCCCCGAGCAGGCCCGCGAGGTGACCCACCTGGTGCCGCTGGCCGAGATCCTAGGCGAGATCAACAAGGTCGGCGCCCGGTCCAAGAAGGTCGAGGGGAAGCTCAACGACCTGCTCGCCGCGCTCGGCCCGGAGCTGGAGATCCTCACCCGGACCCCGCTGGACGAGATCGAGCGGATCGGCGGGGAGGTGCTCGCCGAGGGGATCGGCCGGTTGCGCCGCGGCGATGTGCGCCGGGTTCCCGGCTACGACGGCGAGTACGGCGTGATCACCCTCTTCGACCCGGCCGAGCTGCGCGGACCGGTCACCGGGACGCAGGCGGAGACGCTGTTCGACGTACCGGTGCCGGCGCAGCGGAAGCCCGCGGAACCGCCGGCCAAACCCCGGGCCAAGCGCCCGGCGGCGGTCAAGGCGGAGCCGAAGCGGAAGACCGCCCCACCGCCGCCGCCGATCGCCCCGCCGCCGTCGCCGCACGAGCCGTTCGAGCCGATGCTCGCCGGCATGGAGGAGGTGGGCACCGGCCTGCTGGACCGGCTCGACGCGATGCAGCGGGTGGCCGCCTCCGCGCCGGGCGGGCCGCTGCTCATCGTGGCCGGACCGGGCACCGGCAAGACCCGGACGCTGACCCACCGGATCGCGTACCTCTGCGCGGAGCTGAACGTCTTCCCGGAACACTGCCTGGCGATCACCTTCACCCGGCGGGCCGCCGAGGAGCTGCGGCACCGCCTCGACGGCCTGCTCGGCCCGGTCGCCGAGGACGTCACCGTCGGCACCTTCCACTCGCTCGGGCTGGCCGTCCTGCGGGAGAACGCGGCGGCGGCCGGGCTGCCGGTGGACTTCCGGATCGCCGACGACGCCGAGCGGGCGGCGGCCCGCGCCGAGGCCGGTGACGACCCGGCCGGTTACACCGCGCTGCTGCGCAAGCAGGGTCTGGTCGACCTAGACGAGCTGCTCACCCTTCCGGTCGCACTGCTGCGCGACGACCGGGCGCTGGTCGAGCACTACCGGGACCGCTGGCGGTGGATCTTCGTCGACGAGTACCAGGACGTCGACGCGGTGCAGTACGAGCTGTTGCGGCTGCTCAGCCCCGCCGACGGCAACCTCTGCGCGATCGGCGACCCGGACCAGGCGATCTACTCGTTCCGCGGCGCCGACGTCGGCTACTTCCTGCGCTTCTCCCAGGACTTCACCGACGCCCGGCTGGTCCGGCTGAACCGCAACTACCGCTCGTCGGCGCCGATCCTGGCCGCCGCGGTGCAGGCCATCGCGCCGTCGTCGCTGGTCCGCGGCCGCCGGCTGGACCCGGCCCGGCTCGATCCGGAGGCCCCGCTGGTCGGCCGCTACCCGGCGGCCTCCGTCGCCGACGAGGCCGATTTCGTGGTACGCACCGTCGACGAGCTGGTCGGCGGCCTCTCCCACCGGTCGCTGGACTCGGGCCGGATCGACGGCCGGTCGACGTCGCTCTCCTTCTCCGACATCGCGGTGCTCTACCGCACCGACGCGCAGGCCGCGCCGATCGTGGACGCGCTGGCCCGGGCCAACATCCCGGTGCAGAAGCGCTCGCACGACCGGCTGCGGGACCGCCCCGGAGTGGCCGCCATCGCCCGGGAACTGCGGCACGCCGGGGGGCTCGGCGGTGGCCTGCCGGCCCGGGTGCGGCTCGCCGGTCAGGTGCTCGCCGAACGGTTCGCCGCGCCCACCCTGGACGGGTCCGGCGCGGTCCGGCCCGAGGAGGTCTGGTCGGCAGTCGACCTGCTCACCCCGCTGGCCCGGCGCTGCGGCGACGACCTGCCGCTCTTCCTGTCCCAGCTGGCCACCGGCGCCGAGGTGGACGCGCTCGACCCGCGGGCCGAGGCGGTCACCCTGCTCACCCTGCACGCGGCCAAGGGGCTGGAGTTCCCGGTGGTCTTCCTGGTCGGCTGCGAGGACGGGCTGCTGCCGCTGCGCTGGCCGGGCACGGAACCCGACGACGACGCGGTGGCCGAGGAGCGGCGGCTCTTCTTCGTCGGGCTGACCCGCGCCCAGGACCGGCTCTACGTCAGCCACGCGGCGCGCCGCAGTCGGCACGGTTCGGAGCGCGAGTGCCGCCCGTCCCCGTTCCTCGACACCATCGACCCCGGCCTGTTCGAACGCTTCGGCGACGCCGAGCCCCGCCGCCCCAAGGACCGCCAGCTCCGGCTGATCTGACGCGGACGTTACGGCTGCCGCCGGCGGCAAGGCGGACGGAGGCAGAGTCCGGTGCGCGGGTATGCCGGAGTGTCATAAATATGCCGCAGCGGCATGACGCTTTCCGCAGCCTGTGCCCCCACCCGGCCGGAGACGCCACACGCTCACGGCTGCCAGCCTGGATCGGGCCCGGCTGCGCCCCGGCTCGCCGGGTGTGACCATGCGCCGCTACGGCGCGGAAAGGGCGTCAAGCGAGCAGCATGGCCAGCCACGGGCCGGCGGGCGTCACCGGCGCGCCGGCTCCGGGGCCGCCCCGTCGACCGGCCGGCGTGGGCGTTCGGTGCTCACCACCAGGGCCACCCCGGCCACGATGACCGCGCCGCCGAGCAGCACCTGCGCGGTGATCGGCTCCGCCGCGAGCAGCGCGCCGAGCGCCACCGCGACCCCGGGGTTCACGTACGCGTACGTCGAGACCAGCGAGATCGGGGCGTGGTGCAGCAGCCAGACGTACGCGGTGAAGGCGACCAGCGAGCCGGCCACCATGAGGTAGCCGAGCGCGAGCCAGGACCGGGTGGTGACCGTGGCCGGGTCGAAGCCGCGCAGCTCGCCCCGGCCGACGGCGAGGAGGGCGAGCACCGCCGCGCCGGCGAACATCTCGTACACGGTGGCGACGAACGGGTCGCTGGGCATCCGGATCCGGCCGGACAGGAACGAGCCGACCGACCAGGAGGTCGCCCCGGCGACCACGGTCAGCGCCCCGGCGATCGGCACCGCGTCCGCGCCACCGGTCGGCAGCACCAGCAGCACCAGCCCGACGAAGCCCAGGCTCACCCCGGCCAGCGTCCAGAGCCGGGGGCGGTCGCCGGTGGCCGAGCGGAGCAGCACCACCAGCAACGGCACGGTGGCGACCAGCAGCGCGGCGATGCCCGACGACACCGCCGCCCCGGGCGGCCCGGACTCGGCCAGCACCACCAGCCCGTTGCCGCCGGCGAGCAGGAGCACGCCGACCAGCGCGGCGGAGGCGAGCTGGCGCCGGTCGACCCGCAGCGCCCCCGGCCCGCGGCGCAGGCGCAGCACGACCGCGAGCACCAGACCGGCCGCGGCGAACCGGGCGGCCGCCGAGGCGAGCGGCGGCATGGACTCCACGGCGATCCGGATACCGAGATAGGTGGAGCCCCACAGGACGTAGACCAGCAGCAGCGCGGTCCAGATCAGCGCGGGCGCGGCGACACCGGGGTGACCCGGGGTGACGGTCGGCCCGGGCCGGGTGACCGGGCCGTTGGGCGGGGACGCACTTGGCGGAGGTGAGCTCATTGGTGGTCCACGCTACGGTGGCCTGGGCGTCGGCGTCCCTCGTTGGTGGCCGGCCTCTCACCACTGGTTCAGGAGGGCGGCATGGCGAACTACGGACCACCGGGCGCATCCCCGGAGCCGTGGCGGGGGCGGGGGCCCGACGAGGAGTACGAGGCCGGCCGCCGGCACGGGTGGGACGAGTCCGAGAGCCGCCACCCGCAGCACGGGCCGGCGCAGCCGTACGCCGACCCCTACCGCCGCGCCGAGCCGTCCTACGGCCCCGGCACCGGGTACGGGTCCGGGCCGTACCGTCCCGCCGAGCCGGGTTACCCCAGCCAGCCGGGGTACGCCGCCGAGCCGGGATATGCCGCCGAGCCCGGATACACCGAGCCCGGATACACCGAGCCCGGATACGGCGCCGGCCCGTACCGGCCCGCGGAGCAGTCGTACGCCTCCTACCCCGACGTCGGCGTGCCGGCCGGTCCGTACGCCGGAGAACCGGTCCCGCCCCCGGAGCGCCGGCGCTCCCGCGGCCCGTTGATCGCGGTGCTGGCGGCCGTGCTGGTCCTCGTCCTGGGTGGTGGGGCGGCGGTGCTCTACCTGCTCGGCCACGACGACACCCCGGCGCCGACCACCGCCGTCGGAGGCACCGCCTCGGCCACCGCCGAGGGCGCGGAGCCGACCGCCGCGGCGCCGCCGCCCAGCGCGCCGGCCCCGGAGGCGTCCGCCGACCCCCGGTTCGTCAAGGCCGGCCAGTGTGTCCGCAACGAGGGGCCGCCCGGTGGCAAGCCCAAGCTGCTGATCAGCGACTGCGCCCCGAAGACGTACGAGGTGCTGCGCCGCTTCGACGGGGCGACGAGCGGCGAGCGGGACGCCGAGGCGAAGTGCGCCAAGGTGACCGGCTACACCAACTGGTACTTCTTCGACAGCGAGCTGGACACCCTCGACTTCGTGCTCTGCCTGAAGCAGCGCTGACCCACCGCACCCCTGGGGGAGAGATGACCACCTACGGACCACCCGGCCAGCCGGAGGACCCGTCGCAGCGGCCGGCGACCGGGCCGGAGGGCTCGCCCCCCGACGACCCGACGGTGCCGCAGTGGGACCAGCCGCCGGCCGGCGGCCAGGAACAGCCGACCGTCCCGCAGTGGGGTCAGCCCGCGGGCGGCCAGGAGCAGCCCACCCTGCCGCAGTGGGGTCAACCGCCCGCCGGCGGCCAGGAGCAGCCGACCGTGCCGCAGTGGGGTCAGCCCGCGCCCGGCGGAGCCGAGCCGCCCACCGCGCCGATGTGGGCCCAGCAGCCGGCCGATCCGTCGCAGCCGCCGCCTGCCGGCGGCTACCCGCCGCCGACCCCGGGGCCGGGTCAGCCACCCCTCGGAGCCGGCTACCCGCCGCCCACCTCCGGAGCCGGCTACCCGCCGCCGACGTTCGGGGCCGGCTATCCGCCGCCGACGTCGGGGGCCGGCTACCCGCCGCCGCCCGGGCCGTTCCCGCCGGCCGGGCCGCAGCCGACCCCGCCGGCCGCCGGCCAGTGGGGCGCCCCGCCGCCCGCACCGGGGCAGTACGGAATGCCGCCCGCCCCGCCGGCGAAACGAGGCGGTGGCGGGAAGATCGCCCTGATCATCGGCCTGGTCGTGCTGCTGGTCCTCTGCCCGTGCCTCGGCCTGGCCGGGTGGGCGGTGTGGCAGGCCGCCGACGACGACCCGGACGAGGCGCCATCCCCGTCGGTGAGCGCACCGCTCGAGCCGACCGACGTGCCGAGCGCGGACCCGTCCACCGCGGAGCCGAGCCCGAGCGAGGACGACGACTACGCCAAGGGCGACTGCGTGGTCAACGACGGCACCGACGACGACGCCGAGTTGCGCAAGGTGCCGTGCGGCCCGAACACGTACGAGGTGCTGCTGCGACTCCCGGCGACCACCGACGCCGACCAGTGCAAGACCCGGGCGCCGCGGTCGACGGCCCACTACGTGCACGACAACTCGGTCGACCTCCTCGACTACGTGCTCTGCCTCCGGAAGCGATAGCGAATCGCGAAAACTAGGGCTGTCTAGCGTGAACGCTAGACAGCCCTAGTTTTGGGTCGAGGCGGCTTCCGGCCGGTCAGATCAAGCGCGCGACACGCGGTAGGCCCATCTACGGATGTCTAGCCTCGCAGCTAGACGGCCCGATACTGTGCGATGCGTGGATCCGGTCCGCAACCCGTACGCCCCGGGCGCCGGCCAGCGTCCGCCCGAACTCGCCGGGCGGGGACGCGAGCTGGACGTCTTCGACATCGTGCTGGAGCGCATCGCGCGCGGGCGCCCCGAACGCAGCCTGATGCTCACCGGGCTGCGCGGCGTCGGCAAGACCGTGCTGCTCAACACGCTCCGCTCGCAGGCAATCAACCGGCTCTGGGGCAGCGGCAAGATCGAGGCCCGGCCGGACCAGTCGCTGCGTCGCCCGATCGCCGCGGCGCTGCACATGGCGGTCCGCGAACTGGCCCCGCGACACCGCGCCCCCGACCGGATCGACACCTTCCTCGGGGTGCTCAAGGCGTTCGCCCAGCGGTCCGCGCCGGCCGGCCGGGGCGGTGCCGCGCCGAAGCTGCGCGACCGCTGGCAGCCCGGCATCGACGTGCCCGCGGCCAGCGGCCGGGCCGACTCGGGCGACATCGAGATCGACCTGGTCGAGCTGCTCACCGACGCCGCCGGGGTGGCCAGCGACGTCGGCACCGGCATCGCCGTCTTCATCGACGAGATGCAGGACCTCGGCCCGGAGGACGTCTCCGCGCTCTGCGCCGCCTGCCACGAGCTGTCCCAGCTCGGCGCGCCGCTGATCGTGGTCGGCGCCGGGCTGCCGCACCTGCCGGCCGTGCTCAGCGCCGCCAAGTCGTACTCCGAGCGGCTCTTCCGCTACCAGCGGATCGACCGGCTCGACCGGATCGCCGCCGACCAGGCGCTCTGCGCGCCGGCCGAGCGCGAGGAGGTGGAGTACGAGCAGAAGGCGCTCGACCTGCTCTACGAGAAGTCCGGCGGCTACCCCTACTTCGTGCAGGCGTACGGGAAGGCTACCTGGGACCACGCCCCCCGCTCGCCGATCACCGCCGCCGACGTGCGGGTGGCCGCGCCCGAGGCGGAGGCGGAGCTGGCGGTCGGGTTCTTCGGCTCCCGGTTCGAGCGGGCCACCCCGGCCGAGCGCGAGTACATGCGCGCCATGGCCACCCTCTCGCTGGTCGAGGGGGAGACGTCTGGGGGCGGCCGGGACGACATGGACGCCGCCGTGCCGACCGCGGAGATCGCCCGGGCGCTCGGCCGCAAGCCGGCCAGCCTCTCCCCGGCCCGGGACGCGCTGATCAAGAAGGGGCTGATCTACTCCGGCGAGCGGGGCACGGTGGCCTTCACCGTCCCGCACTTCGGCCGGTACCTGCGCACCCAGCCGGTCTGACCCGGCCCGGTCAGACCCGGGACCAGGCCGCCGGGAAGAGCACCTCGCCCCGGGGCGGCGGACCGTCCCCGCTGGTGGCCGGCGGCAGCACCAGCGCCTGCCAGGGCTCGCCCAGCCCGGACCACGGGCTGGTCAGGCCCATCCGGTCACCCCGGACGAACCCGAACCGCCGGTAATACGCCGGGGCGCCGAGCACCACCACCAGCCGCTCGCCCAGCTCGGTGGCCGCGTCGAGGGCCGCCTGCACGACCGCCGAGCCGAGCCCGATCCGCTGCCGGTGCGGAGCCACCGCCACCGGCCCGAGGGCCAACGCCGGCTCGGTGTGCTCGTCGGAGCGCACCCGCACCCGGGTGAGCAGGGCGTAGCCGACCACCTCGCCGCCGTACTCGGCCACCATCGCCAGTTCGGGCACCCAGACGTCGCTGCCGCGCAGCTCGTCGACCAGCTCCACCTCGGGCGGAGTGGTCACGTCGGGGCGGGCGAAGGCGGCGGCCAGCACCCGGTGGATCGGGCCGACATCGGCCGGATCCTCGGGGCGCAGGCGCAGCGTGGTCACGCGGGGGACGTTACCCGTCGGGGCCGGTCCATCAGCGACGGTCGCTCGAATCGGCGTGGCGTGACGTCCACGTCGGCCGATCGGATCGGCGGTTGCCGGGGTAGCCGTGCCCGCGACGGGGTATGACTGATCCATGAAACCCGTACGCTCCCTCGCTCGGGCCATGTTGAGCGGCATCTTCGTGGTCAGCGGGGCCCGCAACTTCGCCAACCCGGAGCGGCTCGCGCCCGCCGCGAAACCGGTGACGGACCGGATGGCGCCACTGCTCAAGCAGGCCAACCCGCGCATCCCCACCGACACCGAGACGTTGATCCGGGCCAACGCGGTGGTCCAGGTCGGGGCGGGGTTGATGCTGGCCACCGGGAAGTTCGCCCGACCCGCGGCGCTGGTCCTCGCCGGCACGCTGATCCCGGTCACCATCGCCGGGCATCCCTGGTGGAGCACCGACGACCCGGCGGCCCGGAACAACAACCAGATCCACTTCCTGAAGAACCTGGGCCTGTTCGGCGGGCTGCTGCTGGCGGCGGCCGACACCGAGGGGAAGCCGGGTCTGCGGTGGCGGACCGGGCATCGCATCGGCCACTCCCGACGTTCGGTGCAACGCGCCGTCCGGACCGCCCGCCGGGAGGCCCGGATCGCCGTACGGTCCGCCTCGACGGCCCGACGACTCCCCGGCTGACCTGCGTCTATACCACCCCCGTAGCAGACCTCACCCCTCCCAACGCCGCGAATCACCTGAACCACTCGGTAGGCGTTAACGCGGTGGAAATGTCAAAAACATGTGTGGGATCGGACACGGTCGCATAACGCGGGAGGCACTAACGTGAGGCGCCGTTCTAGGCTCCGTACCGGACCTGGACGGGTAGGACGACCTTGGTACGGGGGTGGCCACGCCATGCCGGCGATCGTCGGTAGACGGCTGGACCGCCTCGCCCCAGTCCGTCGCGTAACGCGTGGGATCGATCGTAGGACAGTCGTACGGACCGGCGTCGTGGCCGCCGTCGCCTATGCCGCATGGCTCGCCATCGGCGCTTTCGGGCGGCCGTACAACTTCTTCGACATGAAGATTTACCACGGCGCGGTGGTGTGGTGGGCGAGCGGTCATGAGCTGTACGAATTCATCGCGCCCGGCACCACCCTGGGTTTCACCTACCCGCCCTTCGCCGGCCTGGCCATGCTGCCGATGGCGCACCTGCCGGTCGCGGGGGCCGGGCTGGTCAACGCGCTGGGCAGCCTCGCGGCGCTGGCCGTGGTGCTGGCCGGGCTGCTGCGCCCGATCGTCGACCGGCTGGCTTGGCCGCTCTGGTACACCGTCGCCATCGCGGTGCCGCTCGCGGCGGCGCTCGAGCCGGTCCGCGAGACCCTCGGCTACGGCCAGGTCAACCTGCTGCTCTTCGCCCTGGTCATGGCCGACCTGATCGGCCTGCGCTGGCGGTCCCGGCGGGGCACCCACTCCGCCGACAGCGACGGTGCGCTGCTGCGCTTCGTCTATAGCGGCGCCTGGGCCGGCGCCGGCATCGGCCTGGCCACCGCGGTCAAGCTGACGCCCGCGCTCTTCATCGTCTACCTGATGATCACCCGGCAGTGGCGGGCGGCGGCGACCGCCGTCGGCACCGCCGTCGGCGTGACCATCGGGACGTTCGCCGTGGTCGGCACCGAGTCACGCGCATACTTCGGCAGCGTGCTGTGGCAGACCGAGCGGGTGGGCGCGGCGGACATGACGCCGAACCAGTCGCTGGCCGGCCTGCTCGCCCGCCTCTACGACTCGATCGAGACGCCCGGCCTGCTCTGGCTCGCGTTCGCCGTGCTGATGCTGGCGGTGGGCCTGTCCCGGGCCGCCAACTCGCACGCCGACGGCGACGAGCTGACCGCATTCACCCTGGTCGGGCTCACCGCCAACGTGATCAGCCCGATCTCGTGGACGCACCACCTGGTCTGGGTCATCCCGGCGATCATCGTGCTGGCCGACGCCGCGGTACGCCGCCGGGAGGCCAGCCGTGGCCTCACCCCGCGGGCGGCGCAGGCGTCGTCGTACGGGGGGCTGCCCGGGGTCAACGGGCTGCGCCCGCCGATCTGGTACCCGACGCTGACCGGGATGCGGCACGGGGTGGCGGCGGCCGGGCTCTACCTGCTCTTCGTGGTCTCGCCGATCTGGCCGTACGAGCACCAGCTGCCCGAGGTCTCGCACTACCAGGACGGCCTCTTCGGCGCGCTGATGGAGAACTCGCTGGCGCTGGCCCTGATCGTGCTGGTCGCCGCGCTGCCCTGGCGGCCGGGCGCGGAGCCGGTCTTCTACGCCGACCGGTTCGGCCGGCCGGTCACCACGACCGGCCGCCGCTGAACGACCGGCCGGTCAGGGGCAGTTGACCCACTCCTCGGTGCCGTCCGCGAAGACCTGCCGCTTCCAGATCGGCAGCCGCGCCTTGACCTCGTCGACCAGCCGGGCACAGGCGGCGAACGCCGCGGCCCGGTGGGCGGTGCTCACCGCGGCGACCAGGGCCACGTCGCCGATGGCGAGCGGACCGATCCGGTGCGACACCGCGACCGCGTACACCTCGGGGTCGGCGGCGATCTCCGCGGCGACCTCGCGCAGCACCTGCTCGGCGCTCGGGTGGCCCTCGTACTCCAGGCTGGTCACGGCGCGGCCGTGGTCGTGGTCGCGGACCACGCCCTGGAACGAGACCACCGCGCCGGCCCGGGGGTCGGCGACCGCCGCCTCGTGCGCGGCGAGGTCGAGCGGCCGGTCGGTCACCTCGCCGTAGGTCGTCGTCGGGGCGGTCACCAGGCACGCTCCCCGGGCAGCAGCGGCAGCGGCAGCACCGGCACCCGGTCACCCGGTTCGCCGGAAGTGCCCGGGCGGATCACCGCGAAGCCGTCCGCCCCGGCCAGCCCGCGCAGCATCGCGGAGCCGACGTGCCGGACCGGATGCGCGGTGCCGGCGACCCGGTCCAGCCGGACCAGCGCCAGATGGGTCTGATCGCCGCGGCCCGGCACCGGCTCGGCGAGCGTGGCGTGCGGCAGCACCGGCATCGGGCGCCCGGTCAGGCCGGCCAGCAGCGGGACGACCAGGGAGACCAGGGCGATGACGGCGGACTGCGGGTTGCCCGGCAGCCCGGCGACGAACCGGACCCGGCCGTCGTCGTCGACCAGCCGGGCCAGCAGCATAGGGAAGCCGGGCCGGACCGCCACGGTGTTGACCACGTAGTCCGCGCCGAGCGCGGCCAGCGTCGGGTGCAGGTGGTCGACCGGGCCGTGCATGGTGCCGCCGGTGGTGCAGACCAGGTCCGCGCCGGCCAGCGCGGCCCGCACCGCCGCCACGTGCGCGGGCAGGGTGTCGGCCACCGGGCCCACCACGTCGGCCGGGCGCACCTGGCAGCCGTAGCGGCGCAGCCAGGCCGGCACCGCCGGGCCGAGCGCGTCGCGGACCCGGCCGGCCGCCGGCGGGCCGGCGGTGAGCAACTCGTCGCCGAAGACCAGCAGGGCGGCCCGCGGCTGCCGCCGGACCACGAGGGCGTCGTGGCCGCAGGAGGCGGCCAGGCCGATCAGCGCCGGGTCGACGGGGGTGCCGGCGGGGAGCAGTTCCTCACCCGCGTAGGCCTCCTCGCCGGGCGCGCGCCACTCCGGCGCCGGTCGCGGCGTGCCGCTGACCAGGCCGTCGGCGGTACGGCTGGACTCCTCCACCCGCAGCACGGCGGTGGCGCCCTCGGGCACCATCGCGCCGGTGGCGATCTCGACGGTGGTCCCGTCCTCGCCCAGCGGGGCCGGTGTGCCACCGGCCAGCACCCGCCCGACCACCCGCCACGGGCCGGTGCCGCGCACCGCCCAGCCGTCCACGCTGGAGGTGGGGAAGGCGGGCAGGTCCGTCCGGGTGGTCAACGGTTCGGCGAGGGTGTGCCCGTCGGTCTCGGCGAGCGGCCGGCTCACGGCGGGCAGCGCGGCGGCCAGCCCGACCGCGTACGCGCGGGCGCGGGCCTCCGCCCAGTCGGCCGGTGGCGGCGCGGCCGGTTGACCGGTGGCCGATACGGTTTCCGTGCTCACCGGCCGAGCCTATCGGGGCGGCGCCCCGGATGGTCCCGTCAGCGGCCGCCCGGCTCGTACGCACCCTGGCGCGACCCGCCCGCGCCGCCGCCCGGTGCGGCGCCACCGGTCAGTGGTCGCCGCCGCGGAGCTGGTCGACGGCGTGGCGCAGGATCGGACCGAGCACGGCGAGCCCGTCCCGGGCGCCACCGGTGGAGCCGGGCAGGTTGACCACCAGCGTGCGGCCGGCCACGCCGGCGAGCCCGCGGGAGAGCGCGGCGGCGGGGACCTGGTCGCGGCTGTGTGCCCGGATCGCCTCGGCGATGCCGGGGATCTCGTAGTCGAGCAGGGCCCGGGTCACCTCGGGCGTACGGTCCGACGGGTTGATGCCGGTGCCACCGCTGGTGAGCACGACGTCCACCCCGTCGGCCACCGCCCCGCGCAGCGCCGCGCCGACCGGGTCGCCGTCGGGCACCACCAGCGGCTCGGCCACCTCGCAACCGAGCTCACGCAGGCCGGCGACGAGCAACGGGCCGCTGGTGTCGGCGTACACCCCGGCGGCGGCCCGGTTGGATGCCACGATCACCCGGGCGCGGATCACGACCGGTCCGCCGGACGGAGCCACTCACCGGTCTTGCCGCCGGTCTTGCGCAGCACTCGGACCGCGTCGACGGTGGCCGCCGGGTCGACCGCCTTGACCATGTCGACCAGGGCCAGCCCGGCCACCGCCACCGCGGTCAGCGCCTCCATCTCGACGCCCGTCCGGTCGGCCGTGCGGGCGGTCGCGGTGATCTCCACGGTGTCGTCGGTGAGAGCCAGGTCGACGGTCACGCCGTGCAGGGCGATCGGGTGGCAGAGCGGGATCAGGTCCGGCGTGCGCTTCGCGCCCATGATGCCGGCCAGCCGCCCGACGGCGAGCGCGTCGCCCTTGGGCAGCCCGTCGCGGCGCAGCAGGTCGACCACCTCGGGGGTGGTCCGCAGCCGGCCGGCGGCGACGGCCTCCCGGCCGGAAACCGGCTTGGCGGAGACGTCGACCATGCGGGCCGCGCCGGCCGCGTCGACGTGGGTGAGCTGCGCGGGTTCGGTCACGCTGGCGAGCCTATCGGGCGGCGGGAAAGCAGGGTGCCGCACCCGCGCACCGGATCGGGAGTGGACGACAAATCCGCTCGGCATTCAGGCGTGGTGGGATTCCGTGGATTCGGCGGCGGTGGAACCGCGCCGTCGACGGGCTTGCCGAACGACGTTCGTCATCCCGCGGATGACGACCGGCCATCCAGCTGTTACCGACCATTGCGAGAAGCGCTCACCGGTCGGGTCCGGTTCCGTTCGTGAATGTCGCGCGTGGGGTGGAGGTGGCCAACCACGTGAATCTCCACAAATTCGCCGACCACGGGACCCGAACGCAACTCACTTCCTGCAAGTTGCAGCATTGCCGCTGGTCAGCAGGGTCGGGAGATGATCACCCGGGACCTCGGAGCCGGCCCGGAGGGCCCGACACCGGCCGAAACGACGATGGGCCGACGGCGCCTTGCCCGCACACTGGAGAGACGGGGACCATCTTTCCGAGGGCCGGCGGGCCGAGCGGCACATTGCGCGACCGATCGACTGCGAAGGAGAGAACATCCCTATGCTCTCCGCGCAGATCGGGTCAACAGAACGTCACCAATAGGCATTGTATTAGCTAATGTTGAGGATACCGACATTTATCACTGCTAACCATGCCCTTCTTCACTTAAGCTGCCTTTCATCAGCCAGACGACACGTCCGGCTAAATGCGACTCTCGCGTGTGAACGGAAGGGGCAGGGGCATGCGCGGCAACGACTGGGGCTGAAATCGTCCAGAGCTCTCCCGGCATTCCGGCGGTAGGCTGCCATCAGGTGCGGGCGGTCACCCGGGAGTGGAGTGACTCTTTTCAGGCGACGCGACACTGAGACCGATCGGCAGCTGCGGCTGCTCGTCGGTCTCGTCGTCGTTGTCGCCGGGGTCGTCGCGCTGGACTCGCTGCGGCTCGCCCTGACGTCGGCCGCACCACGGTCCGAGAACGACGTGGGCACCCTCGTGATGCTCGTCTTCATGATCGCGGTGGGCACGCTCGTCAAGGCGCGGATCCGCGTCCGGTCGACCAGCCACCTGATCAGTTGGAACGAGACCGCGATCGTCATCGGGGTGGCCATCGCCCCCGCGCCCTGGGTGGTCCTCTGCACCGGCGTGGGCGTCGCCATCGCCTCCTTCCGACTCACCCCGATCAAGATCGCCTTTGGCGTCGGCAAGAACATCGTGGTCGCCTGGGGCGCCGGGTCCGCGCTCGCGCTGCTCGACTCCGCCTGGCAGGCGGCCGACGCGCTGCGGATGGCCGGTCTGCTCGCCGTCGTCTACCTCGTCGCGGTGTTCCTGGACGAACTCCTCGCCATCCCGGTCATCGCGCTGGCCTCCGACACCCCGATCTCCCGCCAGTTCCGCAGCAACGTCGACCTGCGGCTGGCCGGGTACGCGGTGCGGTACGTCATCGCCGTGTGCACCCTGCTCATCCTCAAGGCGGACCCCCGACTCCTGCTCGCCGTGCCGCCGCTGGTGCTGAGCCTGCACCTCGCCTACTCCACCCGGTTCCGCACCCGCACCGAGCAGCAGGCCTGGCAGCGGCTGGCCCGCACCACCGACGCGCTGAACGTGGTCGACCTGGACAAGGTCCTCACCACCGCGGTCACCCAGGCCGCCGAGCTCTTCTCCGCCGACGAGGTGGAGATCGAGCTACGCGACGACGGCCGCACCGTCCGGGGCGGGGGCGGCGGCATCACGTACGACGGACCGGCCGGCCAGCCCACCACGGTGGACGGCACGGTCGTCCCGGCCGCGCTCGAGGGGCACGACCGGGCGGTCGACGTCGGCGTGCTCCTGCTGCGGTTCCGCGGCCCGGTGCAGCTCTCCGAACGCGAGCAGTACACGCTGCGTACCTTCGCCTCGGCGCTCTGCACCGCGGTGCGCAACGCGCAGGCGTACGCCGAGCTGGCCCGGGTCGCCGACGAGCACGCGTACGCCGCCACGCACGACGCGCTCACCGGGCTGGCCAACCGGCGGCACCTGCTCGAACAGGGCACCGAGCAGCTCAGCGCCCGGCACGCCGACGGGGTGACCGCCCTGGTGCTGATCGACCTCAACCACTTCAAGGAGGTCAACGACACCCTCGGGCACGCCGCCGGCGACCAGGTGCTGGTGCAGGTCGCCGACCGGCTCCGCGGCGTCGCCCAGGACAGCGACCTGGTGGCCCGGCTCGGCGGCGACGAGTTCGCCGTGCTGCTGCGCGGGCTGCCGGCGCCCGCGGTGGCCGCGCACCGGGCCGAGGCGCTGCTCGGCGCGCTGCACGAGCCGTTCGACCTGGACGGCATGCGGATCAGCGTGGAGGCCAGCGGCGGGATCGCGGCCGCGCCGGCCAGCGGCGGGATGGCCGAGCTGCTGCGCCGCGCCGACGTCGCGATGTACCAGGCGAAACGCGCCGGCCGGCGGATCTCCACGTACGCGCCCACCCGCGACACCGCCGACCTCGGCCGGCTGGCCCTCGGCGGCGAACTGCCCCGCGCCGTCGCCGACCAGGAGTTCACCGTCAACTTCCAACCGATCGTCGACCTGGGCACCGGCGAGGTGACCGGCGCCGAGGCGCTGGCCCGCTGGCACCACCCGGTCCACGGCGTGATCGACCCGCTGCGCTTCCTGGAGGCGGTGGAACGCTCCGGCCTGCTCCCCGCCTTCGCCGAGGCGATCCTCGACCAGGCGCTCATCGCGGCGGGCAGTTGGCGCGACGCCGGCTTCGACGTGCCGGTGGCGGTCAACGTCTCCCCGCGCAGCCTGCTCGACGCCCGCTTCCCCGGCTCGGTCCTGGCCCGGCTGCGCGCGCACGACCTGCCTCCCGACCGGCTGGTGCTGGAGCTGACCGAGACCCTGACGCTCAGCCAGCTGGACGTGGTCGACCGGGTGCTCAGCCGGCTGCGCGACGAGGGCGTCCGGCTGGCGCTGGACGACTTCGGCACCGGCTACTCGTCGCTCTCCCTGCTCTCCCGCATTCCGGTGCACGAGTTGAAGATCGACAAGAGCTTCGTCACCGAGATGGAGACCTCGGCCGAGGCCGCCGCGGTGATCCGCTCCACCCTCGACCTCGGCCGCAGCCTCGACCTCGCCGTCGTCGCCGAGGGGGTCGAGCGGGAACCGCAGCGCCGCGCGCTCTGGGAACTCGGCTGCGCCGCCGGGCAGGGCCACCTCTTCGGCCGGCCGATGCCGGCCGGCACCCTCCTCGCCGCGCTGCAACGCGGCTCCGGCGGCAGTCCCGGCACACTGGCGCCGCCGCTGCACGACGCGGGCGCGGTGATCCGCTTCGCGCCCGGCCGCCGGCAGAACGGACGGACCCGCACCGACCGGCACCTGCCGGCCTGAGACCGGCTCGCCACCCGCGGCAGCTGGCGCGTCCCCGAGGCCGGGAGCGGCACCGCCGCGGGCCGGGTCGACCGGCGACGGCGGGGACGGGTCGGGCGGCGGTCTGCCAGACTGGCGCGCGTGACCGCCGCCCCCACCGCCCGACGCCCCGCCTGGCGGACGCTGGACACCGCCGCCGGCGATCTCGCCCTCGACGTCGGGCTCTACGCCGTCTCCGCCGCGTTCGCCGCGGTCACCGCCGTCACCTCGACCCTCCTGCCGCACCGGGCGTGGGGCGGCGTCGCCGCGGTCGGCTACCTCCTCGCCGCGCTCGCGGCAGCCGGTCAACTCCTGCTGCGCCGCCGGTCGCCCGGCTCCGCGCTGACCGGGCTGCGGGCACGCTGGGCGGTCACCGTCTTCGCCTGGGCCACCACCGCCCTGCTGCCGCTGCTCATCCAGAGCGTGGAACGGGCCGGGGGGCGCACCGACCGGGCGCAGGAGGAGGTGCAGGTGGTCGAGCACTCCGGCGGGCGGCTCGTCGACACCGGCACGCCCTACCTCGGGCACGACGCGATCGCCGCCCTGCCGCCGGGCGAGCAACTGCTCGGCTACACCCCGTATCAGCCGGGGATGGCGCTGTTCGGGCTGCCCCGGGCGGCCGTCGACGGCTGGTGGACCGATGCCCGGGTGTGGTTCGCCGTCGGCACCGCGATCGCCCTCGCCCTGGCGATCCGTGCGCTGCGCGGCCCCGACGGCTGGGGCACCCGGCGGGACGGCGCGCTGCTGCGCGGCGTGCAGGCCGCCACCGTACTGCCGATCTGCGCCCTGACCCTGGCCACCGGCGGCGACGACCTGCCGGTCCTCGCGCTCTGCCTGCTGGCGCTGGCCCTCGCCGCCGCCGACCGGCCCGGCCCCGCCGGCATCGCGGTCGGCCTCGCCGGCGCGCTGAAGCTCTTCGCCTGGCCGGTCGCCCTCGTCCTGGTCATCTGGGGGGCGACCCGCCGGGCCGGCCTGCGGGTAGCGGCCGGTGCGATCGGCCTGCCGGTCACCGCGCTGCTGCCCGTGCTGCTGGTCGACCGGGACGCGCTGGTGGAGAACGTGCTCCGCTTCCCGCTCGGCCACGGCCTGGTCACCAGCCCCGCGCAGTCCCCGTTTCCCGGGCACCTGATCACCACCGCGCTGCCGGCCGGCCGGGTGGTCGCCGCCGCGCTGCTCGTCGCGGTCGGGCTGGCGATCGCCGTCCGGCTCGCCCGCCGCCCGCCGCGCAGCGCCGCCACCGCCGCGCTGGTCTGCGGGTACGGGCTGCTGGCCGCAATCCTGCTGATGCCGTCGACCCGGTTCGGCTACCTGCTCTACCCGATCGCGTTCCTGGTCTGGGCGCCCGCGCTACGGGCCAGCCGGCAGCCCGACGCCGCCTGAGCGGCCGGGTCGGCGGCACCTCGGGGCGGCCGGTTCGGCCAACTGGCGGGCGGAGTGCGGCGGCAGGGCGTACACCTGGAGACATGACCACCTATCGCGACCGGGCCGAGGCGGGTCGGATGCTCGCCGACCGGCTCACCGCCCTGATCGGGGAACCGGACGTCATCGTGCTCGGCCTGGTACGCGGCGGCGTACCGGTGGCGGAGGTCGTCGCCGAACGGCTCGGCGCGCCGCTGGACGTGCTGGTGGTGCGCAAGCTCGGCATGCCCTGGGCCCGTGAGGTGGCCTTCGGCGCGCTCGGACCGGGCGGGGTGCAGGTGCTCAACGATCAGGTGGCGAGCCGGCTCAGCGCCGAGGACATCGCCGAGGTCACCCGCCGCGAGCAGGCCGAACTGGACCGCCGGGAGCGGCTCTACCGGGCCGGCCGACCGCCATTGGACCTCTCCGGGCGCACCGCGGTGATCGTCGACGACGGGCTAGCCACCGGCGCCTCGGCCCGGGCCGCCGTGGCGGTCGCCCGCCGGCTGGGCGCCCGCCGGGTGGTCGTCGCGGTGCCGGTCGGCTCACAGGAGGCGTACGAGATGCTCTCCGCCGAGGCCGACCAGGTCATCTGTGCCCAGCATCCGCCGGAGTTCATGGCGGTCAGCGCCTACTACGACGACTTCCACGAGGTCTCCGACGACGAGGTCACCGAGGCGCTTACCGCGACCGCGTGACCGGACCGGGTACCGTCGGGTGATGAGCCTCACCTGTCCCAAGTGTCACGGAGAAATGCGCCAGTACGAGCGCAGCGGCGTCGTCATCGACCAGTGCGGGGAGTGCCGGGGGATCTTCCTCGACCGCGGCGAACTGGAGAAGCTGTTCGAGGCGGAGGCCAACTGGAACCGCCAGCAGACCGCCGCCCCGGCCGGCCAACCGGGCCACCAGCAAGGGGGCTACCCGCCGCCCCCGCCGCCGCCCGCGCCCGCGCCGCACCAGCCCGGCTACGGCGCGGTGCCCCCGCCCCCGCCGCCCGCGCACGGCTACCCGCCGGCACCCGCCCCGGCCTACGGCGGCCACGGCCAGCAGCACCACGGCTACCACGGGCACTACCGGCGCAAGAAGCACAAGAGCTTCCTCGACGAGATGTTCGGCTGAGCAACGACACCGACCGGGCCGGCCGCGCGCCGGCCCGGTCGCACCGCCGCGCCGCGTGCCGAAACCGGCCGGTCGTGCGACGCTGCAACCCATGACGCCTCACGGGCACGTCGCGCTGGCGCAGGCGTACGACGGGATCACCCGGGTGGTCGCCGACCTCGACGACGCCGACCTGCAACGGCCCACCCGGTGCCGCGGTTGGCTCGTCGCCGACCTGCTCTTCCATGTCCTCTGCGACGCCCAGCGGGCCCTGGTCGCGCTGGCCAGCCCGGCCGACGGCCCGCCCACCGCCGACGACGTGAGCTACTGGCGCTCGTTCCCGGGTGACGAGGACGGCACCGCCGCCCGGCACGCCTGGTGGGCCCGCCGCTCGGCGGCCGCCTTCGACCGGCCCACCGGCGTCGTCCGGCTCTGGTGCGACACCGCCCCCGCCGCGGTACGCGCCGCCAGCCGGGCGGACCCGGACGGCTGCGTCAGCACCCAGGGTCACGTGCTGCGGGTGCCGGACTTCCTCGCCACGCTCACGACCGAGGCGGTCGTCCACCACCTCGACCTGGTGCTGGACCTGCCCGACGCGCCACCGCCCGGCGAACTCGCCGTACGGGTCGCGGTGGCCACCTTGGACGGCCTGCTCAGCGACGAGGCGGTCCGACCGGTGGGCTGGAGCGACGAGGAGTTCCTGCTCAAGGGGACCGGGCGGCTCCCGCTCAACGACCGCGACCGGCTCGAACTCGGCGAGGTCGCCGGCTGGTTCCCGCTGCTCGGCTGACCCCGCCCTGCCGGCATTTCGCCCGGTCGTCGGGCGGAGCGGGCTGCGGGTCAGGCCCGGCGGGCGGCGTCCGCACGGCGGGCGGCCGCGACGCGTGCCGCAACGCGACGCTCTCGCAAACCCGCCCAATCTATTGACATTCGATAGGTAGCGAGTGAAGATCGATACATGCTTGCAGAGCATCGGGCGGTAGCCGCTCTCAGAGTCTTCCTCGTCCTGCTGTTCGGGATCCTGGTCATGTTCCAGACCTTCTCGCTGCCCGGGCAGTTCGCGCACATGGCACAGGA
>NZ_JBRIQN010000021.1:0-126503 GCF_052981855.1 Micromonospora sp. LZ34 | reverse complement strand
CACGACCACGAACACGAAATCCACCGCTGGTGCCGCCTACTCACCTGGTACGACATCCCCACCGACCCCACCGACCTCGCCCTACGCCGACCCCCGCCGGACGGGGTGCCGACCGGGGTGAGCATCGTGCACCCGGGCGCGAAGGCGGCGCAGCGGCGCTGGCCCCCGCCGCGCTTCGCCCAGGTGGCCCGGGAACTGACCGGGCGGGGGCACCGGGTGGTGGTGACCGGCAGCCCCGGTGAGCGCCGGATCGCCGCGGAGGTGGCCCGGCTGGCCGGGCTGCCCGACGACGCGGTGCTGGCCGGCCGGACAGACCTCGGCGACCTCGCCGCGCTGGTCGCGTACGCCCGACTGGTGGTCAGCGGCGACACCGGGGTGGCGCACCTCGCGACCGGCTACCGCACCCCGTCGGTGGTGCTCTTCGGCCCGGTCTCCCCGGCCCGGTGGGGGCCGCCGCCGGGCCGGCCGTGGCACCGGGTGATCTGGGCGGGGCCGGTCGAGCGGGCGGCGGCAGCGGGCGATGACGCACCGCACCCGGCGCTGGCGGCGCTCGACGTGCCGCAGGTCCTCGCCGCGGTGGACCGGGTGCAGCGGCACCGGCCGGCCCTGGTGTCCACACCGTAGGAGCGTCCGCGAGCCGATGCGACCCGCGCGCCGGTCGTGACCGGCCCACTGGCTACCGGCAGGTAACCTGAGCCGGTGGACGCGACGGTGGAGTACGCGCAGGAGTTCGTCGAGGTCGACGGCGCTCGGCTGGGGGTGCAGGTCTACCCGGAGCCGGCGGGCGTGACCCAGGCGCCTGTGGTGGTGATCTGGCCGGCGATGGGGGTGCGGGCCCGCTACTACCGCCCGTTCGCCGCCGCACTGCGCACCGCCGGCCTGGCGGTGGTGGTGGCCGACCTGCGCGGCACCGGGGAGAGCACGCCCCGGCCCAGCCGCGCCTGCCGGTACGGCTACCCGGAACTGGCCGCTGACGTGGGCGCCGTGCTGGCGGCGCTCAAGCCACGGCTGGACGGCCGGCGGACGGTGCTGCTCGGGCACTCCCTCGGCGGGCAGACCGCCCTGCTGCACCTCGCCGTGCACGGCGCGGACGCCGTCGACGGTCTGGCCCTGGTCGCGGTCGGCATCCCGTACTGGCGGAGCTATCCGGGGCTGCGGCGGTTCGGCGTGCTGCCGTACAGCCAGGGGATCGCCGCGGCGGCCCGGCTGCTCGGCGTCTGGCCGGGTTGGGGCTTCGGCGGGCGGCAGGCGCGCGGGGTGATCCGGGACTGGGCGCACACCGCCCGGACCGGCCGCTTCCCGCAGCTGGACGGGGTGGACGCCGAGGCGGCGGTCCGTGCCGTACGCACCCCGGTGCTCGCGGTCAGCGTGGACGACGACCAGTACACCCCGCACGCGACGATGGACCAGCTCTGCGCGAAGCTCGTCGCCACGCCGGTGGTGCGCGAGCGCTACACCGTGGCCGAGGCCGGCGCCCCGCTCAACCACTTCACCTGGGTCCGCGCCGCCACTCCGCTGGCCGCCCGGGTGGCCGCGTTCGCCGCCGGCCTGCCGGCACGCTGACCCGTCCGCCGGCCTGCCATGGCGCCGCCCGGCGTGCTGACCCGCACGCCGGGGACCGACCCGCCGCCCGGATCGGCGGCGGCGCCGCGGCGCTCCGCGTGTGCGGTGGTCACTCCTCCTGGTCGACCGGCACCATCTTGCCGTCGCGCTCCACCCGGGTCTCGCCGTGCTCGCGCAGCGGCGGGACCTGCGCCGTGGTCTTGCGCGGATCGTTGTCCGGATGCATCAGGACGGCGTCGGTCTTCGCGGTCTTCTCTCGGCTCTCGTCCGGCTGCGACATCCAACTCCCCTTCCTCGGGACCTCCCTGCCGAACTACCCGCCGCCGGCCGCGCGACTCCTCCGCGGCTCGCCCGGCGGCGCGCAAGGTCCGTCGGCGGCCCGGTCGTGCCGGCGACTCCCCGATGTCCGCCCGGCCCCGCTTCCGGGGCGTCCCGCCTGGTGACGCTCGGGATTAGCGGGCCGGGCGGTGGGTATGCCGCAGCGCCCGACACGGTGGAAGGGGATCAGATGTCCGAACGGCACACCGCACTGCGCTCGATGCACGATCTGGGCTTGGCGGCCTGGTTCGGGGGCTCCCTGATGGGAGCGTTCGGCGTCAACGGCGGAGCGGCACAGATCAGTGACTCGACCCAGCGGCTTCCGGTGGCCTCGGCGGGCTGGTCCCGGTGGACCCCGGTCAACGCCGCGGCGATCGGCGCCCATCTCGCCGGCTCGGTCGGCGAACTGGTGACGGAGAGCCCCCGGGTGATGGCTCAGACGGGGGTCGGCCGGGCCAGCACGCTGAAGACCGCGCTGACGGTCAGCGCCCTCGCGGTCACCGGCTACAGCCGGTTGCTCGGTATGAAACTGGAGAAGGCCGGCGGCCCGCCGGTGGACGGGATCACCGAGCCGAACCACCAGACGCCCTCGAACGTCGCGTCCGCGCAGCGTCAGATGAAGGCGCTGCAGTGGGCGGTACCGGCGCTGACCGGCGCGCTGATCGTGGTCACCGCCTACATGGGCGAGCAGCAGAAGCCCGGCGAGGTGTTCCGCGGGATGCTGAACCGGGTCGGAACCCTGGGCTCGCCCGGGGGGATCGGCAAGATGGCGGCGATGAGCGCGTTGGGGAAGCGGGTGACGATGTCCCGCCGCTGAGGCCGGCGACGAGCGCACGGCGTCCCGCCGGCTCCTCCACGGCGGGACGCCGGCCGGCGTGCCCGGACGCGGTCGGGCCCGGCCGACCATCCGGCGCGGCGGGGCATGACCGGGGCCGGGACGGGCAATCCGCGCCGGTAGCGGCGGACCGACCAGCGAGGTGAGCATGACACCAGCAGACGGACGGGGCGGCGACGGGCGGGACACCTCCACCCCGTGGAAGACCACTGACGGGTTCGACGCCGACCCGCCCTGGGGCGCCGGCGAGCACGACCCGATGGACGAGGGCAGCGAGGAGACCGCCGTACCGGAGGGCCGCCGCGGGGAACGCCGCGCGGGCCAGCCGGCCGGGCCGTCCGGCCGGCGCGGCCGGCACGGGTTCGGTCCGGTCGAGCCGACCAGGACGCCCGAGGCGGGGCCGGGCGCGCCGCCGGATCCGGCGCCGGCGCGCCGCCCCTTCCCGGACGACGCGGACATCGGGGAACGGACCGAGGACGCGTTCCGGACGCAGGGCCGGCGCCACTCGTAGCGCCGGCGGCGACCTGGTCCAGTGCCCGCCGCGGCTGACCGGCCGCGGCGGGCCGGCGTGACGACGGCGGACGGACGACGCGCCGTGGCGCGCCGTCCGTCCGCCCCCGCGTCAGGAACCGGTGCCGTCCTCACCGGCGACCGTGGTGGACGGCGGCTCCGCGACCGGTTGCCCGGTGTCGTCCACCAGGCCGGGTGCCATGCTGCCGCCGTGCGCCTCCTGCGCCTCCCGGGTTCGGCGGGCCGCCGCGTCGTCCGGCACCGCGGGCGTCCGGTCGGCGGACCGGTCCTGTTGCTGGCTCATCGTGTGCTATCCCCTCCGTCGGCCTCGCCCCGGCCGGTACCCGGCCGGCCCGCCGGGAAACCCGCCACCGGACCCGGCGCCCCCGATCGGGACGGCGCGGGCGCGGGCGGTCAGCCGGTCGAGGCGGCGCGGACCGCCCGGTCGCCGACCGGTGCGACGTCGAGCAATTCGGCCAGCCGGGCGCCGTCCCGCTGCGCCTGGTCGCCGCAGCAGTTGTTGAACAGCACGTGCAACTCGTCGCTCTGCCCGGCCAGCTCGACCAGCAGCTCCGCCCACCGGCGCAGTTCCTCCTCGCCGTAGGCGTAGCGGAACTTCTCCTGCTTGTCGCCGCCCGGCCAGTCGGTGCTGTGACCGTGGAACCGGACGACCGCGAGGTCGGCCGTGGCGAACAGGATCGGCGGCACCGACGACGGGTGCCCCTGTGGCATGTCGACGCAGACGAAGGTGAGGCCGAGCTCCCGCAGGAAGGTCAGGGTGTCCGGCGCGGCCGGACCGTCGAACCAGGACCCGTGCCGCAGCTCCACGGCCACCCGCCACGGCCGGCACCGCTCGGCCAGTTCGCCGATGCGTCGCCGGGCGGCCGCGCCGCGGGCGAGCCACGGTGGGAACTGCAGCAGCACCGCGCCGAGCCGGTCGGCCGCCGCGAGCGGCTCCAGCGCCGCGTGGAACCGGGCCCACAGCTCGTCGTACGCGGCCGGCGGCAGGTCGCGGCGGCGGATCCGGGCCGGTCCGCCGGTCGGGCGCAGATCCCGGGGCAGCGCGGCGACGGGAGTGGGGTGGCCGGTGAAAAGGCTGAACGCCTTGACGTCGAAGGTGAAGCCGTCCGGCGTCGCGTCCACCCAGCCCTGGGTGGTCTCCGGCACCGGCACCGCGTAGTACGAGGTGTCCACCTCGACCAGCGGGAACCGGCCGGCGTACCAGCCGAGCCGGCCGGCCGGGGTGTTGGCCGTCCGGGGATACCACCCGGAGCGGAGCAGCATCCGGTCCGCCCAGCCCGACGTACCCACCTTAATCACACCCATGTAGTTCAGTGCACCGCCGATCGGGCGGATCGGCAACCGGAGCCGTGCCGGACCGAGGTTGTCGGTGCTCCGGCCTATCCTGAGCCCGCCACGACGTCGGGTGAAGGGTGACACCGATGACCATCTCCGAGCAGGTGACGACCGGCGAGCGGGCCGATCTGCTGCAGACGCTGCGCCGGCACCGCGGGTTCCTCCGGCAGACCGTCGACGGGCTCACCGACGAGCAGGCGGCCCGGCGCACCACGGTCAGCGAGCTCTGCCTGGGTGGGCTGATCAAGCACGTGTCAGGCACCGAGCACCGGTGGATGCGGTTCGCGGTCGGCGGCGCCGAAGCGATGGAGAGCGAGCCGGTGGACTGGGCCGGCCAGTTCCGGATGACCGAGGGCGAGACCCTGTCCGCCCTGCTCGACGACTACGCGCGGGTCGCCGACCGGACGGACGAGCTGATCGCCACACTCGATCTGGACGCCGCGCACCCGCTGCCGCAGGCGCCGTGGTTCGAGCCGGGCGGGAGCTGGTCGGTGCGGCGGGTCCTGCTCCACCTGATCGCCGAGACGTCCCAGCATGCCGGGCACGCCGACATCCTCCGCGAGGCGATCGACGGCGCGAAGACCATGGGCTGACGCCGCGCCCACGACGACCGGGCGCCTCCGCAACGCCCCGTCGCCCGCCCGCGGTGGCTCGGCCGCCGCGGGCGGGACCCGTGGTGCCCTCGGCTTGTCCGACGTCACACGGCATCCGATGTGACAACACGGATGCCGGTGGCGCTGAGGGACACGAGATGAACGCACACCGGATGGACCAGGAGACTGTCGAGCGCCTGCTCGATGGTCCCGTCGTTGACCCGCAGGGCGGCCCCCAGCCGCTGGTTCTGCTCCTGACGGCGGTCCGCGCCGCACCGCGCGCCGGTGAGCTGTCCGGCGAGGGCGCGGCGGTGCACGCGTACCGGCGGGCGCTGGCCGGGGCACCGGTCGACCTGCCGAGCCGGCCCCGGCAGCGGTTCACCCTCACCGCCTTCGGCGTGCGGGCGCTGGTGGCCGGCATCGCCCTCGCCGCCACCGGCGGGGTCGCCGTCGCCGCCGCCACCGGCACCCTGCCGAACCCGTTGCGCGCCCCGGCACCGGCGAGTACGCCACCGGCACCCCTGCCGACCGCCTCCGGCTCGCCCGCCGGAGGGCCCGGCGCCTCGTCGGCGCCCTCACCCGGGGTGGGCGACGACCGCCCCAGCCCGTCCGCCTCGGTGGTCGGCCTGTGCCGGGCCTACCGTGCCGAGGCGACCGACAACCCGGGCCGCGCGCTGGACAATCCGGTCTTCGGCCCCCTGGTCGGCGCGGCGGGCGGCAAGGACCGGGTGGACGGCTACTGCGACCGGGCACTGGCGGACCCGCCGGGTCGGTCCAGGACGCCCAGCACCCCGGCCGACCCGCCCGGCGCCGAGCCGAGCACCCGGCCGACCGAGCGACCCGCGCCACCCTCGCCCGCGGACGGACGGCCCGCCGTGACCGGCGACGACCGCCCAACCTCCGGCGGCCAGGATCGCGGCCTGCCGACGGGGCGCGCCACGAGGTGACCGGGCGGCGCCCCGCCGGGTTGATCGAGGCCGTCGCCGGTCGCGGCGTGATCACCGCAGCCGAGGCCGAACGGCCCTGACCCGGTCCCGCCCGTACGCGTCGGCGCGGCCCCACCGTCCCGGGACGTCCAACAGCTCGATCCGTCCGAAGCCCTTCGGCAGCGCGGGGCTGACCAACAGGTTGTCTTCACACGGCCGCAGACCGAGCATGGTTGCGAGCAGCATCAGCACCGCCCCCGAGGACCATGACTGGGGTCGCCCGGCGCTCGGCAGCTGGACCGGATACTTGGTCTGCTCGCGCGGATAGCCGGCGATCACCTCCGGCACCGCGCCACCGAGGGTCGTCGCCATCTCGAAGATCCCGGCGGTGATCCGGGCGGCCTGCGCGTCGCACCCGTAGCGGCGCAGCCCGGCGGCGACCAGCGCGTTGTCCGACGGCCAGACCGCGCCGACGTGCGAGCCGACCGGGTTGTACGGACGCTGCCCGGCGGCCAGGGTGCGCACTCCCCAGCCGGAGAACATCTCGGGGCCGAGCAGGTGCTCGGCGACCGCCCCGGCGTGCGCGTCGTCGACGATCCCGCTCCACAGCAGGTGGCCGATGTTCGACGAGAGCGCGTCGACCGGCTCGCCGTCGGGCCCCAGCGCCAGCGCGTAGTACCCGCGGTTCGGCAGCCAGAAGTCCCGGTTGAACCGCTGCTTAAGCTGTGCCGCCTGCCGCTCCAGTCGGTCGGCGTACTCCGGATCGCCCCAGAACTCGCGGGCCAGCCGCGCCCCGCGCCGCTTGGCGTCGTAGACGTAGCCCTGCAGCTCGCAGGTCGCCCGGGGCAGTTCGGCCAGCCGGCCGTTCCGGTCGACGATCGCGTCCGGCGAGTTCTTCCAGCACTGGTTCACCGTGCCGGCACGCGGATTGCGGGTCTGGTAACGCAGGTAGCCGTCGCCGGTCAGGTCGCCGTACTCGTCGATCCAGTCGAGCGCCATCCGCGCCGGGTGCCGCAACCGCCGCACCAGTTCCGCGTCACCGGACCAGCGCTCGTACTCGTCGAGCAGGATCACGAAGAGCGGGGTGGTGTCCGCCGCCCCGTAGTAGAGCCCGGTCGGCGCGTCGCCGAACGCGGCGGCCTCGCCGTAGCGCAGCTCGACCAGGATCTTGCCCGGCTCCTCGTCGTGTTCGTCGTCGAGCTGCCCGCCCTGCAGCATCGCGAGCATCCGCAGCATCGCTGGGGTCAGCTCCGGCACGAACGGCAGGGTCTGCAGGCAGGTGATGATGCCGTCCCGCCCGTAGAGCGACATCGCCCACGGCAGGCCGCCGACCGGGATCCGTTCGGTCATGGACAGCGGTTCGTAGCGCAGCGCGGCCAGGTCGGTGAGGCTGCGCTGGTACAGCGCCGGCAGGGTGTCGTGCTCGGCGACCAGGTGCGGTGCCCGGTCCAGCCAGTGCTGGAGTTCGTCGCGCATGCTGCGGCGCACGTGCTGCCGGTGGGTGGTCAGGTCCGCGCGCATGTCGCGTCCGGCCTCACCGCGGAAGGTCATGGCGACGGTCAGGTCGATGTCCCACTGCCCGTTCGGCTCCACCCGGATCCGGAACGTCATCCCGCCCTGGTCCACGTCGACGGGCCTGCTGCTGGAGACGACGGTCTCCCGGCCGAACGCGTCCCGCTCGTACTGCAGCCGCAGCTGGCTGCGGTCCGGGTCGGGGGTGACCATCACGGCGCGGTGTCGCGGATGGCCGGTGTCGGTGATGTCGGCGATGTCGGCGAAGTCGTTGCCGATCTCCATCCGCACGGTCAACTCGGCCGGCTCGGTGCCGTGGTTGAGCACGGTGACCCGCTCGTTGAAGCTGTCGTCCAGGGAGCGGTGCCGGATGACCGAGACATCGGCGTCGACGTAGTGGCTGGCGGCGCCGGGCACCAGGACGAAGCGGGTCTCGAAGTAGGCGATGTCGTCGCGGGAGAGTGCGTGCAGCCGCTCGCCGTCCAAGGTGAGCACCCAGTGGGACAGGAACCGGGTGTCGAAGGAGAAGAGCCCCACCGGGTCGCAGGGGTCGACCTCGAAGTCCCCCTGGGCGTCGCTGATCGCGAACACGTTGCCGGAGAGGACGTGCAGCCGCTCCTGCCTCATCGCCGCCTGCTCCACCGGGCCGCGACCTCCCGGGGGTGTCGCGCCCCCGGCGGCCCCGGAAAGATCCGCCGCAGCAGCATGAAGAGTCGAAGGTCGCCCTGCGCGGTCACCTCGTTGCGGATCAACGCCGTCGCGGGATGGATCTGCCCGGCGGCCAGCCGGTCGAACACCTCCCGGTCGGCGCGGACCACCAGCTCCGCGTCGTCCGAGGAGCGGGACACGTGGACGTGCTGGTCGGCGACGGTGAGGTACCAGTGCTCGGTGTAGCCGTCCTCCCGGGCGTCGAGCCGCACCGTCCCGCCGACCGCGTCGGGCAGGTCCGGCCGGCGGCCCGGGCCCAGCTGCCGCAGGTGCTCCCCCACGGAGGTGGTCATCGGCTCCTCCCCTTCCGCTCGCAGCTCAGGCTCACATCGGCGGGGGTGAGCCGTACTCACCCGGACCGGGTGATTCCAGCCGTGCGGGGTCCGGGCGGCCTGGTTACTCCGGGGACGGCGCGGGAGGCGTGCTGCGGTGGTACGACGGCGAGCGGGCGGAGCGGGTGCTGACGGCGCTGGCCATGCAGCGGCAGTCGTGGGAGCAGGGGGTGGCCGGGCAGGCCGCGCTCGACCTGGGCCTGGACGGGCTCGCGGTGCTGCCGGCCGACGCGGCGGGTGACCCGGGCGGGCGGCGTGCCCTGACCAGCCCGGTGGTCAGCCCTTCCCGAGCAGCCCGCGCACGTAGGCGGCCTGGCCGACGTGCTGCAGGTCGTCGTTCGCCACGCTGACCAGCCGGACGCCGAGGGTCACCGGCGGGTCCCAGGACTCGTCGACCACCCGGTCCAGGTCCGCCGGGCGCAGCTCGGCCAGGAACGTCCGGGTCCGCGCGGCCACCGCCTCGTGGTAGTCCACCAGCGCCTGCGCGCTCTCCGGCCGCACCGCGGCGACCTGTGCCGGGGTGTGTGCGTAGCCGATGTCGTCGGGATCCGGGGCGAGCCAGAAGCGCCCGGCCCAGTCGCCGGAGACCCAGAGCTGCTCCGCGCCGAACGCGTCGGCGACGTGGTGGTCCTGGACCCGGGTCAGGTGCCAGACCAGCCAGCCGACCGGGTTCGCAGCCGGCCCGGGCGCGTGGCGCAGCTGCTCGGGCGAGAGGCCGTCGACCGCCGCGCGCACGAGGGCGGGCAGCCGGTCGTACGTCTCGGTCAGCAGGTCGTTCACGTCCACCGGGCACCTCCTGGATCCGCGGACACCGTCGGGTACCGCCGACGGCGGGCGGTCAAACCCGCGGTCCTAAGGTGATCACGTGGTCGCGGCGCTGGAGCTCTACCTGGACACCGACGCCACCCGGCGGATCCGGGTGCTCTGGGACGCGCTGGAGGCCGAGGGCGTGCAGAGCATGCGCTCGCTGCTGGAACAGCGCCACCGACCGCACGTCTCGCTCGCGGTGGCGCCGCGCTTCGACCCGGACCGGGTGGCGGCCGCGCTCACCGGGACCGTGGTGGCCGCGCCGCTGCGGCTCTCCTTTCAGCACGCCGGGCAGTTCGTCGGCCGGGTGCTCTGGTTGGGGCCGACGCCCACCGCCGACCTGCTCGACCACCACCGCCGGGTGCACGACCGGCTGGCGGCGGCCGGGATCACGCTGGTCGAGCACTACCGGCCGGGCCGCTGGGTGCCGCACTGCACGCTCTCGATGCGGGTGCCGAACGCGCTGATGGCCGCCGCCGTCCGGCGGTGCCTGGAGGTGCTGCCGCTGGAGGCCACCGTCGTCGCCGCGGCACTGACCGACCACGCCCGCGGCATCTCCCATCCACTGCCCTGAGCCGTCGCTCGGCCCGGGCCGTCGCCCGACCGTCGCTCGCGCTCAGGCGGTGTCCGCCCGACCCAGCCGCCAGTACCCCATGAACGCCACCGCGCGGCGGTCGAGTCCCCGCTCGGCGACCAGGTGGCGGCGTAGGGCGCGGATGACGCCCGCCTCGCCGGCCAGCCAGGCGTACAGCGGCACCGGGGCGGCCGGGGTGGGCACCTCCCAGAGGATGTCCCGGTCGACGTCCACGTCGGTGATCGCGTCGTCGGCGGCGGGTGCGGCACCGGTGCCGGCGAGCAGTGCGCCCGCGGCCGCCGTGACGGCCGGGACGAGTCGGGCGCCGTGCCCGTCGGCGCCGCGGGGCAGCCACTCGACCCCGACCCCGGGCGGCGCGGCGACCGGCAGCGCGTCGGCCGGTTCGGGCACCTCGAGCAGCACCCGGCCCCGGGCGTCGGCCGGCAGGCGTTCCAGGATGGCGCAGATCGCCGGCACGGCGGTCTCGTCGCCGGCCAGCAGCAGGTGCCCGGTCGCCGGTGGCCGGAACTCCACCCCGCCGTGGTCACCGTGGTAGCCGGCGTCCGGGCCGAGGATGGCGATCTCGTCTCCGGGCCGGGCCCGGCGGGCCCACCGGGTGGCCGGGCCGCCGTCGCCGTGCAGCACCAGGTCGACGTCGACCTCGCTCACCTCGGGGCGGACGGCCCGGACGGTGTAGGTGCGGATCGGGTTGCGCTTGTGCTCCGGCAGGGCCCGCCACTGCGCGTACCAGTCGGCGCCGCCGGGCAGTCGCACGCCGGTCTCCCCGGGCACCGGCAGCGCCAGCTTGATCCGCTGGTCGTAGCCGTTGTCGGCGAACCGGTCGAGGTCGGGGCCGGTGAAGGTGACCCGCAGGAACGACGGGCTGAGCCGGCGTACCGCGCGGACCTCGACGGTGAAGACGCGCCACGGCGCGACGGGCAGGGCCTGGGTCATGGCGGTTAGGGTAGGCTAACCGAATATCGCGGTGGTCAGCGGCCCCCACCGTTGCACCCGATCGGTGGACGCGGCGGCTACGGCCGGTCCGGCCGCCGGTCGGTCTCGATCACCATCGCCCGGACCTTGCGGAGCGTGGCGTCCGGGGCGAGGATCGCCTCGCGCCAGCGGTCGAGCCGGCCCCGCAGGTCCCAGACGGTCGCCCGCAGCTGCTGCACCTGCTCGCGCGAGTTCGCCAGCTGCGACCGGGCGACCAGCGCCTCCTCCTCCAACTCGGTCATCCGGGTACGCAGCGGCTGCACCAGGGTGAGGGCCGCGTCGGTGAGGGTGTCGGCGGCGTCCGCCTTGAACTTCCCGCGCTGCACGACGACGGTGGCGATGACGGCGAGGCCGCCGGCGCCGCCCAGCACGCCGAGGACGGAGAGCAGGACCTGCAGCCACTGCGGGGCGGCGGGGGTCGGCGCCGGAGTGGTCACGTGCCACCCCCGGCGGGGAGCGGGTCGGCGCTGGTGAGCTGGCTCGCCCGGACCAGCCGCCGGAGGTCGAGCAGGATCTCGACGGAGCGCCACGCCGATCCGACGGCCACCGCCGTGATGAACGACGCGGCGCCCACAGCTGCCGGCCGGAGATCACCGCCAGGGCGACGGCGTACATGCCGGCCAGGGTGCCCAGCACCAGCACCGCCGCCAACTCGATGCCGAGGGCGGTGGAGAGCCGACCCGGCCAGAGCACCCCGAGCAGGCCGGTGAGCCCCACGACGATCAGACCGGACTCCCAGCCGGCCTGGAGCGGGGCGGGCCTGGCCAGCTCCACCGACGGCGGGCGGACGTCGAGCACGATCAGGAGCAGCCCGCAGACCGGGGCGATCGCCAGGACGGCCATCTCGAAGGGTTGATGCCGCGAACGGATTCGGATGCTGGGCACGCCGGCTCCTCCAGCTGATGGCCCACCACCACCCCGGGAGAGCGTGCCGGACGGCGGCGGACCCGCGCCGACCGGCCGGCGGGACGACCCGCCATCCGACTCCCCGGAGGGCCCGCACCAGGTGGAGCCGGGCACCGCACCGACGCTGGCGACCACGAGTGACGACACGCCACCGTTGGCCGGTCGACCATCCAGTCGTACCACTTTCCCGGAACTTCCGTCCACCCGGGATCTGACACATTTCCGCAGGTCAAGCACAGGAGGGCGGGGCTCCGGCGGGCGCGGGGCAAGGCTCCTGCGGCAGCCCGCCGGCCCGGCCCCGTCGGGGGGGCCGGACGGTCGGGCCGGGCAAGGCCGGGTCAGGAGAATCACTTCACCCGATAAAAACTTGCAGGCTCCGCAACTTTCCTCGTAGCGTCTGCGCGTGACCGTTGCCGACCAGGCCGCCCTCGGGCGCCGCGACCGCAAGAAGCGGCTGACCCGCGACGCGCTGACCGCCGCCGCGCTGCGGCTGGTCGCCGAGCACGGGCTGGAGAACGTCACCGTCGAGCAGATCAGCGAGGCGGCGGACGTCTCGTCGCGGACCTTCTTCAACTACTTCCCGTCCAAGGACGAGGCGCTCATCGGCGACCAGACGGTCGACCGCGAGCGGATCCTGAGCCGGCTGGCCGCGGTGCCGCCGCGGGTGCCGGCACTGGAGGCCGTCCGGCTGGCCCTGGCCGAGACGGTCGACACGATGGAGGCCGAACGGGAGCTGTGGCGCCTCCGCCTGGCCGTCATCGCCCGCAACCCGGCGCTGCTGCCCCGGCTGGTGGCCGGGAACGCCGAGGCCGAGCAGGCGATCGTGGCGGCGATCGCCGCGCGCCTCGGCGTCGCGCCCGACCACGGCCATCCGGCGCTGGTCGCCGCCGTGGCCGGCGCCGCGTTCCGCACCGCCCTGCTGCGCTGGGCCGCCGAGGCCGACGCCCGGCCGCTGCGGGACCTGGTCGACGAAGCGTTCGTCGCGGTCGCCGCCGGCCTGCCGGATCCCCGGCCCTGACCCCCCGCACCGCCGCCCCTGACCCCCCCGGCACGACCGCGCCGGGGACCCCGCCTGTCCGGTACACCCACAAGGGAGCGTCAATGACCGCTACCGCCCCGCCCGCCGAGGTCGGCGCGCGCATGTCGCGCCGGGAGGTCCTCCAGGCCCTCTCCGGGCTGATGGTCGGCATGTTCGTGTCGATCCTCGCCTCCACGGTGGTGGCGAACGCCCTGCCGCGGATCATCGCCGACCTCCACGGCAGCCAGACCGTCTACACCTGGATCGTCACCAGCGAACTGCTCGCCATGACGGCGACCGTGCCGCTGTGGGGCAAGATGGCCGACCTGTACAGCAAGAAACTGCTGATCCAGCTGTCGCTGGGACTGTTCGTGGTGGGTTCGCTGATCGCCGGCTTCGCCCAGAACGTGGAGGTGCTGCTGGTCAGCCGGGTAGTCCAGGGCATCGGCGCGGGCGGCATGACCGCGCTGGCCACCATCGTCATGGCGGCGATGATCCCGCCCCGCGAGCTGGGCCGCTACGCCGGCATCTTCGGCGCGGTCTTCGGCGTGGGCACCATCGCCGGGCCGCTGATCGGCGGCGTGCTGGTGGACACCTCGTGGCTGGGCTGGCGCTGGTGCTTCCTGATCGGCGTCCCGTTCACCCTGCTCTCCATCGTGCTGCTGCAGCGCACCCTGCACCTGCCGGTCGTCCGCCGGCAGGTGACCATCGACTGGCTCGGCGCGGTGCTCATCACCGCGGGCGTCAGCACGCTGCTGATCTGGTCGTCGCTGGCCGGGAACCAGTTCGCCTGGGCCTCCGGCTGGACCGCGCTGATGGTCGCCGGCGGCGTCGTGCTGCTGGCGCTGGCCGTCGTCGTCGAGGCGCGGGCGGCCGATCCGATCGTCCCGCTGGACATCTTCCGCAACCGCACCGTCTCGCTGGCCACCATCGCCAGCGTGCTGGTCGGCGTCGCGATGTTCGGCGGCACCGTCTTCCTGTCCCAGTACTTCCAGATCTCGCTGGGCAAGTCGCCGACCGTCGCGGGCCTGATGAGCCTGCCGATGATCTTCGGTCTGCTGGTCTCCTCGACGGTCGCCGGACAGCTGATCACGAAGTTCGGCCGGTGGAAGGCCTACCTGGTGGCCGGGGCGGCGGTGATGACCATCGGGATGCTGCTGCTGGGCACCATCGACGCCGGCACCAGCGTGCTCGTGCTGTCGGTCTACATGGCCGTGCTGGGTGTCGGCGTCGGCATGCTCATGCAGAACCTGGTGCTCGCCGCGCAGAACGACGTGCCCGCGCACGAACTCGGGGCGGCCACCTCCGTAATCACCTTCTTCCGCAGCATGGGTGGCGCCATCGGGGTCAGCGCGCTGGGCGCCCTGCTGGCCAACCGGGTCACCTCGCTGATGACCGAGAAGCTCGGCTCGGCCGCGACCGGCGGAAGCGGCTCGGCCGAGGTGCCCGACCTGTCCACGCTGCCCGAGCCGCTGCTGCGGGTGGTGCAGGACGTCTACGGCATCGCCACCGCCGACCTGTTCCTGGTCGGCGCGCCGATCGCGCTGCTCGCGCTGGTCGTGGTGCTGTTCATCAAGGAGAAGCCGCTGCACACGCTCAGCGGCGACGAACGGCGGGCGCAGGAGGAGGCGGCCGCTCAGGCGGCGGCGCACTGACCCGTACGACGACGGGGGCGGGCCGACCGGCCCGCCCCCGCGGTCACTCCCCCGCTGGCGTGATCGGGAAGTTGGTGTTGAAGACGGCGTCCGGGTCGTAGACCCGCTTGACCTGCCGCAACCGGCTCAGCGTGGGCTCCGGGAAGGCGTCGAGCAGCCGCTCGGGGCGCGGGTCGGTCTCGAAGCTCAGGTAGAGCCCGTCGGCGTGCGGATACACCCACGCGTCCCACGGTTCGTCGAGGGCGGCCCGCCGCACCCCGCCGCCGAACGCCACCGCGGAGAAGTTCTGGTGCCGGTGCGGGTACGCGGTCTCGGCGGCCGGCACGTCGTTGATCGCCCCGCCCACCGCCCGCAGTTGCAGGAAGTACGAGACGCCCTCGGTGACCAGCCGGGCGAGTCCGCCGGACACCTCCGCGGTCAGCCGGCTGAACAGCGCCGAGCGGGTGATCGGCCCCAGCCCGCCGGCGGCGTACTGCGGCTGGGTGGGGAAGACGACGCCCGAGTAGGGCGTCAGCCGGGCCTCGTGGTCCAGCACCGGGGCGATGTCGGCCAGCCGTTGCAGCGCGGCGACCGCGGCGTCGGTGTCGTCGCTGGCGTAGACGGTCATCACCCGGGCGACCGCGGATGGCACGCCACGGTTCGGGGACAGGATGATGAAGCTGGTCAGCTCGCGCGGCGAGGACTCCACCACCTGCCCCCAGCGCCGCAGCACCCCGGCGGTGTCGGAGGCGTCGAGCAGCATGACGGAGTGGACGACGTCGCCCACCCGGTCGGCCTGAAGTTCCAGCGAGGTGACCGCGCCGACGTTGGCCCCGGCGCCGCGGACCGCCCAGAACAGGTCGGGATGGTGCTCCGCGTCGGCGCGGACGATCCGGCCGTCGGCGAGGACGATCTCGGCGGCCCGGACATGGTCGATGGTCAGCCCGTGCAGGCGGCCCATGAAGCCGACGCCGCCGGTGGTGGCCAGTCCGCCGACTCCGACGCCGCCGTAGTCGCCGGAGCTGATCGCCAGGCCGTGCGGGACGAGCTTCTCGGCGACCTGGCCCCAGCGGGCGCCGGCGCCCAGCCGGACCCGTCCGGTGCGCTCGTCGAGCACCTCGACGCCGTTGAGGGCGCCCAGGTCGACCACGATGCCGCCGTCGTTGGTGGAGCGCCCGCTGATGCCGTGGCCGCCGGAGCGGACGGCCATCGGCACGTCCTGCTTGCGGGCGAAGGAGATCGCCTCGGCGACCTCCTCGGCGCTGCCCGGTCGCAGCACCAGGCCGGGCCGCCCGGCGCGCAGGTAGCCGGAGCGGACCGACTCGTACTCCCGGTCGCCCGGCTCCACGGCCCGGGCGGCCAGCGCGGCCGGGACGTCGTCGTAGGAGATGCCGGTCCGGCGGGCCGCCAGCGCGGCGCTGCCCCGACGCCGGGCGACCGGGGCGGTGCCGGCGGACGCCCGCTCCGCCGCGACGAGTTCCCGCAGCGCCGGGGCGACCTCCTGGCCGAAGGTCTGGATGGCGCGCGGGTCGTCGGCCATCAGGACGAAGGTGCCGATCCCCTGCTCCAGCGCGTACGGGGCGAGCTGCTCGACCCACTGCGCGGGCGGGCCCTGCAGGAAGCCCCGGCCCTGCGGGGTGAACGCGCCGCCGATGTTGAGCACCCGGCGGATCTCGCCGGGGTGCCGGCCGGCCCGGGCGGCCGCCTCGTCGATCACCGCGTTGCCCTCGGTGAGGCCGCTGTCGCCGACGTACTGGAGGGTGACCGCCCAGCCGTCCGCGACGCGGCCGGTCAACCGCAGCATCCGCGGCTTGAGCGCGCCCAGCCAGATCGGGATGTCGTGGGCCGGCGCGGGGCCGCGCTTGACGCCGGCGACCCGGTGATACGCGCCCTCGACCGTCAACGGGCTCCGGTCGGCCACGTCCCACATCCCCCGGATGATCTCGACCCCCTCGGCCAGCGCCTGCACCGACTGCCCGGGAGTGAGCCGCCGGCCGCCCATGGCCTCGATGGCGTCCCAGAAGGCGCCCGCGCCCAGCCCGAGGGTGAACCGCCCGGCGGAGAGCCGGTCCAGGCTGGCGGCCGAGCGGGCCAGCACCGCCGGCGGTCGCAGCGCGAGGTTGAGCACGTTGCCCGAGACCGCGATCCGCTCCGTGGCCGCCGCGACCCAGGTCAGCAGGGTCCAGGTGTCCAGGAACCCCGGCTGGTAGGGGTGGTCCTGGAAGGTCACCAGGTCCAGCCCGGCCGCCTCGCTGAGCTGGGCGAGCTGGACCGGCACCTGGGGGTTCTCGTTCTGGGGCGTGACGAACGTCCCGAACGTCAGGTCGTGCCCGTAGTCCGTCATCGGATTCCACTCTGTTGTGCGTCAGATCGTTTGTAATACAGATGATACGTCAGCCAACTCGTTTGTCCAACCGATGAGATGTCGATTCAATCACTGGCTGGTAGCATCGCCGGCATGACCGCAGCTGGCGTCCCCACCCCGGCCCACGACGAGCCCGAACCGGAGTTCGTCGGGGAGTTCGGCTGGGCGCTGATGACGCTGCTGCGGGAGTGGAGCGCCCGGGTGGAGTCGGCCGTCGGCGACCTGCCGTACGGCACGCGCGGCTACCAGGTGCTCTCCGCGGTGGTCCGGGACGAACCGCCCAGCCAGGCCTCGCTGGCCACCCGGCTGGGCATCGACCGCAGCGTGATGACCTACCTCATCGACCGCTGCGTCGAGTCCGGCCTGGTCGAGCGCCAGCAGGACCCGGCCGATCGGCGCGCGCGCCGGATCGTGCCCACCGAGCACGGGCGGCGCCGGCTCGACGAGCTGGACGCGCGGGTGCGCGAGGTCGAGACCGACCTGCTGGGCACCCTGCCGGAGGCGCAGCGCGAGCTGCTGCACCGGCTGCTGCGGCAGGCCGCCAACGGCGTCGCGCACGACCCCGACCGGTGCGCCGTCACGGCGGACGCCATGGGCGCGGTGCGCGACGGCACCGGATCCGCGGCCTGACCCCGCCGCGGCGGGCACCCGGGCCGCCGGCCCGGGGAGGCCTCAACCGTTCAGGTACGCCAGCACGGCCAGCACCCGCCGGTTGTCGTCGTCCGAGGGCGGCATGCCGAGCTTGCTGAAGATGTTGTTGATGTGCTTGCTGACCGCCTTCTCGGTGACGAACAGCCGGCCGGCGATCGCGCCGTTCGACCGGCCCTCCGCCATCAGGCCCAGCACCTCGCGCTCGCGTGCGGTCAGCTCGGCCAGCCGCTGCGCCCCGCTGTTGCGGGCCAGCAACTGGGAGACGACGTCCGGGTCCATCACCATGCCACCGGCGGCCACCCGGCGCACCGCGTCGACGAACTGGTCGACGTTGGACACCCGGTCCTTGAGCAGGTAGCCCACTCCCCCGCCACGGTCGGAGAGCAGCTCCCGGGCGTACAGCTGCTCGACGTGCTGGGACAGCACCAGGATCGGCAGGCCGGGCAGGCGCGAGCGGGCCTGCAACGCCGCCTGCAGGCCCTCGTCGGTGAAGGTCGGCGGCAGGCGGACGTCGACCACCGCCACGTCGGGACGGTGCCGGGTCAGCGCCGGCAGCACGGACGGCCCGTCCGCGACCGCCTCGACCACCTGGAAGCCGAACGCGTCGAGGATGCGGGTCAGCCCGACCCGGAGGAGGGCGAGATCCTCGGCGATGACAACTCGCACGGCAGCTCCATGGTCACGACGGTGGGTCCGCCCGGCGGACTGGTCACCGTCATCGTTCCATCGAAGGCTGCCAGACGGCGCCGCACACCCGCCAGGCCGGTCCCCGCGTCCGCCTGCGCCCCGCCCCGGCCGTCGTCGCCGACCACCATGGCCAGCCGGCCGTCCCGGTACGTCACCCGGATCCAGGCGCGCGCCGCGCCACTGTGCTTGGTCACGTTGGCCAGGGCCTCCGCCACCGCGAAGTACGCCGCCGACTCGACCGCCGCCGGCGGGCTGCCCGGCAGCGCCACGTCGACCGCCACCGGCAGCGGCACCGCCAGGGCGAGCGCCTCGACCGCGCCGCCCAGGCCACGCTCGGCGAGCACCGGCGGGTAGATGCCGCGGACCAGGTCGCGCAGCTCGACCAGGGCGCGGCCGCTGGCCTCCTGCGCCTCGGCGAGCAGCCGCTGCGCCGCGGCCGGGTCGTCGGCCATCAGCTTCTCGGCCAGGCCGATGCTCATGCTCAGCGCCACCAGCCGGGCCTGCGCCCCGTCGTGCAGGTCGCGCTCGATCCGGCGCAGCTCGGCCGCCTGGGTGTCGACCGTGTCGGCCCGGGTGACGGTCAGCTGCCGGACCCGCAGCGCCAGCTCCTGCGCCTTCGTCGGGGTCAGGAAGAAGCCGGCGAAGCGCAGGTGCAGCCAGACCAGCCAGGGCGCCACCGCCAGCCCGCCGACCAGGAAGAACCACCCCTGGGGTACGGACAGCCACGCCTGGACGACGTTCTCCATCGGCCAGAACACGCCGTAGCCGTACCAGTCGATGCTCAGGTAGAGCACCAGCGGCACCAGCAGCACGCCCTCCAGCCCGTACGCCGGCAGCACGAACGCCAGCAGGCAGGCCGCGCCGGTGATCGCGCCCGGCACCAGCCAGGCGAAGTCCCGCCAGGTGGCCGGATCGCCGACCACCCACCGGAACCGCCGCCAGGTGCCGATCTGCGCGTCGGCGGGCATCGGCCGGTACGGCGTGGCCATCGGCATCCCGCCCCACCGGGCCAGCCGGCGCTGCACCCCGAGGCAGAGCCGCACCAGCGCGGTCACCACCGGGAACAGCGCGAACCCGATGCCGAAGACCGGGATCAGCGCCAGCGACACGACCGAGAGCGCGAACAGCGCGACGTTGGTGGTCAGGCAGAGCAGGGCCAGTGCCAGGCCCTGCACGGCGGCGATCGCGCCCGGCCGGAGCCACTGCCGGACGAACAGGCGTACGGAGCTGTCCACGGCTCCCATTCTGGGCCACCGGTGCGCCCCCGATCGGTGGTGCTGGCACCACCGGCGTTCGGGTCGTGGCACCCCTGCCTTCCCCGGCCCCGGACCGAAGGATCAAGGGCGTGACCACAACCAACCCGCGGAGAGGACCCACCATGTTCCGGCACCGCCTGGCCGGCCTGCCGTCCGGCCGACGATCCAAGTACGCCCTGCTCGTCTTCTGGCTCATCCTGATCTCGGCGGCCGGGCCGTTGGCGCTGAAGCTGACCGAGGTGCAGGAGAACGACACCCTCGGCGCGCTGCCCGCCGGCGTCGAGTCCAGCCGGGCGGTGCAGCGGGCCGAGGCCGCGTTCCCCGACTCGCAGGCTCCGCTGGCGATCGCGGTCTACGTGCGGGACGGCGGTCTCACCGACGCCGACCGGGCGAAGGCCGACGCCGACCGGGCCGCCTTCGCGCCGTACGCCGACGGCGGGCAACCGCCGCCGGTGGTGCCGAGCGAGGACGGCAGGGCGCTGCTGCTCTCCTTCCCGGTCGCCGGCGACGGCGAGCGGCGCGCCGCGGCGGTCACCGACATCAAGCAACGGCTGGCCGCCGACACCCCCGCCGGCCTGCGGACCGCGTTGACCGGCCCGGCCGGGGCGGAGGACGACGTGTTCGACGCCTTCGGCGGCATGGACAGCGCACTCCTGCTGGCCACCGCGGCCACCGTCGCCCTGCTGCTGCTGGTCACCTACCGCAGCCCGGTGCTCTGGCTGATCCCGCTGCTCACCGCGGCGTTCGCCAACCAGCTCGCCAGCGCGGTCGTCTACCTGCTGGCCCGGCACGCCGGGTTGGCGGTGGACTTCCAGAGCCAGAGCATCCTCACCGTGCTGGTGTTCGGCGTCGGCGTGGACTACGCCCTGCTGCTCATCGCCCGTTACCGGGAGGAGTTGCGCCGGCACGCCGACCGGCACGCCGCGATGGCGGTGGCGCTGCGCCGCTCGCTCGGCGCGATCGGCGCCTCGGCGGCGACCGTGGCGATCGGCCTGCTCTGCCTGCTCGCCGCGCAGCTGCCGTCGACCCGGGGTCTCGGCCCGGTCGGCGCGGTCGGGATCGTCGCCGCCCTGCTCGCCATGACCACGCTGCTGCCGGCCGTGCTGGTGCTCTTCGGACGGTGGCTGTTCTGGCCGTTCGTGCCGCGCTACACGCCGGACGCCGCCGCGGCGGACGTGGCCACCGACCACCGGGTGTGGCGGGGGATCGCCGGGCTGGTCGGTCGCCGGCCCCGGATGGTCTGGATCGGTACGGCGGCGGCGCTGGTGGCGCTGAGCTTCGGCATCGGCAACCTCAGCATCGGCCTGCCGGGCGACGAGACGTTCACCAGGGAGGTCGGCTCGATCACCGGGCAGCGGATGATCGAGGCGCACTACCCGAGTGGCACGGTCGCCCCCGCCGACATCCTGGCCACCGCCGACACCGCCGGCCAGGTGGTGACGGCCGCCGCGGCCGTGCCCGGAGTGGCCGAGGTGGGCGCGCCGGAACGCTCGCCCGACGGCCGGTGGGTACGGATCGCGGCGGTGCTGGCCGACACCCCGGACAGCGACGCCGCCCTGGCGACCGTGGACCGGCTCCGCACCGCGGTGCACGCGGTGCCCGGCGCGCAGGCGCTGGTCGGCGGGGACAGCGCCTACCTGCTGGACGAGGAGCGCACGGTGAGCCGGGACAACCGCCTGGTCGTCCCGCTGATCCTGGCGGTGGTGTTCGTCATCCTGACCGTGCTGCTGCGGGCGCTGGTCGCGCCGCTGCTGCTGCTGGCGAGCGTGGTGCTGTCGTACCTCGCGGCGATGGGCGCGGCCGGGCTGATCCTCGACGCGATGGGGCACGCCAAGCTCTTCGTCGGGATCCCGTTGCAGACGTTCCTGTTCCTGGTGGCCCTCGGCGTCGACTACACGATCTTCCTCACCACCCGGGCCCGGGAGGAGGCGGCGCTGCTCGGCCACCGGCAGGGCGTGCTGCACGCGCTGAGCGTGACCGGCGGGGTGATCACCAGCGCCGGCGTGGTGCTGGCGGCCACCTTCGGGGCGCTCAGCGTGCTGCCGCTGGTGCCGTCGGTGCAGTCGGCCGTGATCGTGGGCGTCGGGGTGCTGCTCGACACGTTCCTGGTGCGCAGCCTGCTCGTCCCGGCGCTCGCGCTGGAGGTGGGCCCGCGTACCTGGTGGCCGAGCGCGCTGGCCCGCTCAGCCCCCCGGGCCGTCCGGCGCCGCCCGGCCGAGCCGGTCCCGGCCAACTCCTGACCAGGGGGTACGCGAGGGGGTGGCCACCGTCCGGTGGCCACCCCCTCGGCGTCGACTACCTGACCACGACCACGTCGGTCGGGCGCTGGACGGTCACCGGCGCGCCGTAGTCGGACAGTTCCACGGCCCGCCGGCAGAGGTTGACCGGCGACCACGGATTTCTCCATCCGGACCGGCTGAGTCCCCGACCGGCAAGCTCTCCCGGTCGCCGCCGTGCACGCCGGCGGGGGCGGTGTGCCAGTAGGGCACCGGACCGGCCGAGCCGGCCGCGACCAGGTCCCGCAGCGCGGCGGCCGCCTTGGCGGTGTACACCGGTTCGGCGACCAGCCCGGCCCGCTCGGCCAGCCAGGCCGCCGCGGCGCCGCCCTGCGCCGTCGGCACCCCGTAGCCCGGCCCCAGCCAGTCCCGCCGCACCGTGACCGGGGCCAGCGGCACCCGGGCCGGCAGCGGCGCGCCGCGCCGGCGCAGCAGCCGCCCGGACGCGGCGGCGAGCCGGCGGACCTGCCGCTCCCCCGCCGGTGTCCGGTCGTTCACGCAGACGCCGACCACCTCGGTGTCCAGGCCGGCCAGGGCGAGGCCGAGCGCCAGACCGGCCGCCGTGCCGCCGGAGCCCACCGCCAGCACGATCCGGCGCGGTGCCGGCAGCGCGCCGGCGTCGACCTGGTCGGCGAGTTCGAGGGCGGCCTCGACGTAGCCGAGACAGCCGTGCGGGCTGGACCCGCCGATCGGCAGCAGCCCCGGCCGCCGGCCGGTCACCAGGGCTCCGGCCAGCAGCCCCGCGGCGGCCAGGTAGCCGGCGGGCACGCCGGTCACCCGGCGCACCCGCGCACCCGCCGCCCGCACCGCCGCCTCCTGGGCCGCCACGTGGTCGTCGTACGGCTGCGGCACCGCCACCACGGCGACCCGCAGGCCGACGGTGGCCCCGTAGCGGGCCAGCGCGACCGCGTGATGGCTGCCCGTGCCGCCCGCCGTCACCACCGTGCGCCGCCCCCGCCGGGTCAGCTCCGGCAGGCTCCACTCCAGCTTGCGGACCTTGTTGCCGCCGTACCCTGCGCCGTACCCGCTGTCGTCCTTGACCCAGACGCCGGGCTCGCCGGCCAGCCGCCGCACCGGGGTGGGGCCCTCGCCCAGGCGCAGGTACGGCAGCCGGTGCGCGACGGCCGGGAAGCGGGTGTGCACGCGGGGCGCGGTCACTCCCGGGCCCCTCAGCTCTCGCCGGCCCGGGACACCGCCCGGCGCATCCGGGTCGCCTCGTCCCGCAGCGTGTGCAGCAGGGCCGTGCCGGTCGCACTGTCGGCGAGGCCGTTGGCGGCCAGGGTGCGGGCGATCTGTTCGAAGTGGTCCGCCACGCCGACGGCGGCTTCGATCGCATGCCGGACGTTGCTCGGCACGGCCGCGTGCTCGACGGCCGCCAACCGCGCGGAGACCTCGCGCCGGACGCTCTCCGGCAGCTCCGCCCCGCCGAGCGCCTCCCGGACCCGCTCGCAGGCCTGCCGGATCCCGCCGACGACCGCGAAGTCGCGACTCGGCCGGGCCGAGACCACGTTGCCGATGACCCCGAAGTTGTAGCCTTCGTATCCGCTCACCACCCGGCTGACCACCGGCCCCTCGAACCGCTCGAAGTTGACCGGCGCCTCCGCGTTGAGACCGGACCGGAAGCACGGGTGGACGTGGAACTCGGTCTCCTGCGGCTGGATGACGTCCCGGCCGGAGCCGCCGTAGACGACGTCGGCGCCCCGCCGTACGCCGAGGAAGCCGAGGCCGAACAGGACGTCGATCACCACGTCCGGCTCCAGCAGGTGCGCGTACTCGGGGAACTGCTCCACCAGGCTGTCGCGCACCTCGGCGAACCGGGCGTGCAGCGCCTTGCGGGTGACCAGGTAGCCGGAGTTCTGGAACAGCGCGTAGAGCCGGGTCAGGAAGGGATAGCTGACCAGATACTCGTTGCCGAGATCCTGGAGCTTCCAGCGGGAGAAGTCCCGGGTCGCCGCCCGCACGTCGGACGGCTCGATGCTGCGGTGGCCGTGCCGCAGTGCCGTGTCCTGGCACAGGGTCACGAACTGGATGAGGTCGCGGGGCCGCAGCAGCGTCCGGGCGGTCAGGTAGTGCAGGATCGGCTCACCGCCGATCGACTCCGGCAGCACCCGCCCCCAGAGCTCGTCGGCCGGCACCGGCCGGCCCAGCGACGCCGAGGCCCGGCGCAGCAGCACCTCGCCGAGCAGTTCCGGCGTCCAGTCGATGCGCTCCTCCTCGCCGCGGAACTTGTCGCTCTCGGCGAACTGCAAGGAGTCGTAGATGTCGCTGCGCAGGAACAGCACGCACCGGACCGCGCCGCCGAGGACGCTCAACACGTGCTTGCTGGCCAGCAGCAGCCCGACCACCAGCTCGTCGGAGGCCGGGTCGTTGGACCAGATCTGCTCCACCTGGTCGACGGCGAGCAGGAACGTCGGGTGGTCGGCCGGGCAGTCCAGCTCCGCGACGGCCCGCCCGATCACCTCCTCCAGGACGTCGAGCTGCCGCGCCGCGCGGGCGCCCTCGGACGCCTCCCGCACCTCCAGGGTGCCGCTGACGCCGAGCGCACCCAACCCGATCGACGACGCCCGCAGCCGGCGCGTGCCGGTGAGCACCCGGTCGTACAGCTTCTGCTCGCCGCTCTCGTGCTGGGCCTTGAGGAAACGGCGCAACCGGCGGACGTTGGCCGGCGCGCGACGCAGCCGGCGCCGGTGCCGCTGCCGGGCGTGCCCGACGAGGTAGCGGCTGATCTGCACGGCGAAGACGTACCGCCACACCAGGGACTTGGCCGTCTCCGGATTCAGCCCGGGCAACTCGAACCGGCGCAGCTCCTCGCCGGTCGCGTCGTCCGGGGTGATCAGGCTGGTCACCACCCCGCCGTCCGGTCCGCCGTCGAGCAGCCGGCAGATGGCGCTCTTGCCGGCGCCCTTCCGCCCGATGATCAGGCTCTTGCGCCCGCGCACCGCCGCCTCGTACGCGGCGGTCGGCACGAAGCCCTGGCGGAGCAGGCCGCTGGCGATGTCCGACTCGGCGTCGTCCCGGCCGAAGGTCAGCCGCGCCAGGTCGATCGGTGAGGTGTCCACTCTGGTCGCTCCTCGCTCCGGTCACGATCCGTGCGGTACCGCACACCGTAGGCAGGGAGGGGCGGGAAAGCCAGCCCGACGACGCAGCCACGGTCACCTCCACGCGCCACGACGGCCGCCACCGCAGGGATACCGGGCACCGCCGCCGGTCGAGTACGTTACGGCGAGTCGAGCTGGGGCTGGGTGACGGCGGGGAGGCCGGATGGCCGGGAAGCACCGTTCGTGGTGGGGCTGGGGGCACGTCGAGAACGCGGTGACCGGCGCGGAGGCCGCGGCGCTCACCGACCGGGTGCGCACCCTGCTGCCCGACGCCGACCTGACCGCGCACACCCCGCCGCCGGTGGCCGAGCTGGGCCTGCGACCGCCGCGGGTCGCCCCGCCCGCGGCGCTGGCCCACCTCTGCTCGACCGACGCGACCGACCGGGCCGCGCACGCGCACGGCAAGGCGTTCCGGGACGTCGTCCGGAACCTGCACGGCGACGTCCGGCACCCGCCGGACCTGGTCGTCCGTCCGGCGTCCGAACCGGACGTCGTCGACGTGCTGGACTGGTGCGCGCGGGCCGGGGTCGCGGTGATCCCCTACGGCGGCGGCTCGTCCGTGGTCGGCGGCGTCGAACCGCGGGTGGGCGACGGCTACCCGGCCACGGTCAGTCTCGACCTCGGCCACCTCGACCGGGTGCTGGAGGTCGACCGGACCAGCCGGGCGGCGCGCATCCAGGCCGGGGTGTTCGGCCCGGCGCTGGAGGACCAGCTCCGCCGGCACGACCTCACGCTGCGGCACTTCCCGCAGTCGTTCGAGTTCTCCACGCTCGGCGGCTGGCTGGCCACCCGGGCCGGCGGGCACTACGCGACCGTCCTCACCCACATCGACGACCTGGTGGAGTCGCTGCGGGTGGTCACCCCCGCCGGCACCAGCGAGTCGCGCCGGCTGCCCGGCTCGGGCGCGGGACCGTCACCCGACCGGCTCTTCCTCGGTTCGGAGGGCGCGCTCGGCGTCATCACCGAGGCGTGGCTGCGCCTGCAGGACCGGCCGCGCTGGCGGGCGGACGCGGCGGTGCACTTCGACGACCACGACGCGGCGGTGGCGGCCACCCGGGCGATCGCCCAGTCCGGGCTGCAGCCGAGCAACTGCCGGCTGCTCGACCCGGCGGAGGCGCTGCTCAACGCCGGCGCCGCCAGCACCGGCGGGGTGCTCGTGCTCGGCTTCGAGTCCGCCGACCACCCGGTCGGGTCCCGGCTGGACCGGGCCGTCGAGCTGTGCCGCGACCACGGCGGCACGCTTCCGGACCCGCCCCGGCACGGCGAGGCGTCCGGCCCCCGGCGGCCCGGGGCCGTGGACACCTGGCGCTCCTCGTTCCTGCGGATGCCGTACCAGCGCGACGCGCTCGCCGCCCGGTCGATGATCGTGGAGACCTTCGAGACGGCGTGCACCTGGGACCGGTATCCCGCGCTGCGCGCCGCGGTGCTCGACGCGGCCGGCGCGGCGCTGCGCGAGGTCGGCGCGACCGGCGTCGTCACCTGCCGGTTCACCCACGTCTACCCGGACGGGCCGGCCCCCTACTTCGGGGTCTACGCCACCGGCCGGTGGGGCGCCACGCTCGCCCAGTGGGACCAGATCAAGGACGCCGTCTCGGAAGCCCTGCTCGCCGCCGGCGGCACCATCACCCACCACCACGCCGTCGGCCGCGACCACCGGCCCTGGTACGACCGGCAACGCCCGGAGCCGGTCGCGCTCGCGCTGCGCGCCGCGAAGGCCGCGCTCGACCCGTCCTGGGTGCTCAACCCCGGCGTCCTCGTCGATCCCGGTCCGGTCGGCGCCGGGCGCGCCTGACCGGATCACCCCTATCGGGTGGGGACGGCTCACCCGGCTCGGCGGCAGGGTGATGGGCCAGAGAGCCGAGGGAGGGCACCATGACGCTGCGGACCAGGGTCAACATCGCGCCGACTGACGACGTACCGCTCAAGCCGGCCTGGGGATACCGCCTGCGCCGGCAGCAGCACCCGATCGGGGTCCGCGGCGGGCCGCGGCGCGCCCCGCGCGGCTACCGGCTGCCCGACGCCGAGCGGCACCGGCTCCGAGCCGCGTACGACCTGCGCGAGCGGCAACTGGTCCGGGCGCTGGTGACGGCCGCCGGGCAGCCCGGCGACGCTTCGGAGAACCTGGCCGGGCAGTTGGAGCAGCGGCTGGACGCGCTGGTGCACCGGGCCGGCTTCGCCCGTACCGTCAACGAGGCCCGCCACCTGATCTCGAACAACACGTTCACGCTGGACGGGGGCAAGGTCAACCAGCCCTCGTACCTGGTCCGTCCCGGGCAGGTCATCCAGGTGCGCCCGGAGAAGCAGTGTCCCGCCCCGGCCGCCGTGGCCGCGGGCGGCTACCCCGATGCCGAGGCCGCGCCGTACCTCGAGGTCCGGCCGGAGGAGTTCACCGCGACGCTGACCCGGGAGCCGCGCCGGCAGGAGGTGCCCCACCTGCGGGACGTTCCGCTCAGCGTCCGGCCTGGCTAGCGGTGGTCGCCGGCCGGAGCCTGGCGAGCCGGTCCGGTCCGCGCCGGTCGACGACGGGCGGCCGGCCCGGGGCCGGACCGGCCACCCCCGGTCAGCCTGCCTTGCGTACCCGGTAGGCCAGGTGGGTGACGCCGTCGCCCTCGACGACCCGGGTGGGCCCGTCAAGCTGGCGAGGTGCGATCTTCAACCCGGCGAAGAGCGGGATGCCGTCGCCGAGCAGGACCGGCACGAGGTCGACGTGGACCTCGTCGAGCAGGCCGGCCTCAAGCACCTGCGCCGCGATGGTGCCGCCGTTGATCCCGACCTCCTTGTCACCGGCGATGGCCTTCGCCCGGGCGATCGCGCTCTCGATGCCGTCGGTGACGAACACGAACGAGTCGTTCTCCGGCTCCCATCCGTCGGGCACCGAGTGCGTGACGACGACCACGGGCACGTCCATCGGGTGCCGGCCACCCCAGCCGCTGGTCATGTCGAACAGCCGCCGGCCGACGACCAGGGCGCCCGTGCGTTCGGTCAGCTCGCGCAGGTGCTGGGCGCTCGCCGCCGAGGTGCGCAACGTCATCTCGGGGTTCGCCGTGGGCGTCTCTACGTCGCCGTTGCCGTACCACTGGAAGAGGTACTCGAACCCGCCGTGCGACGGGTCGGCGATGTAGCCGTCGAGCGACATGGTGGCCCCGGTCGTGACCTTCGTCATCGATCCACTCCTTCGTCTCGTCGGCCCGCCGGCAGCCGGGCGGGCCTCTACCCGACGGTCGACACCGACGATGCCGTCCTCGACATCGCCCGGAGGATTTTCTCCGGCCGCCGCCGCGCGGCTGGGGCAGGCCTGGCTGTCGGCTACCGGCTACCGGCTACCGGCTACCGGCTACCGGCTACCGGCTGACGGTCACGTCGACCGGGCCGACGCGCAGGGTGCCGTCGGTCAGTGGCGTGCAGCGGATCCCGCCCCTGCGACGCAGCGCCTTCCAGGCGCCGGGGCCGATGGCGACGTCCATCCAGGCGCAGGGATTCGCCGGGCGGTTGACCCGCAGGCTCACCGGCCCGGCCCCCGAATCCAGCACCAGCACGGCGCCGATCAGCTCGTCCACGGCGATCCCGGCGGTGAGGACGTTGCGCCGGACCTGCACCAGGTCGACGCCGGGCGGCAGCGACTCCTGCGCGATCACGGTCACGCTCGCCTCGCGGTGCGCCGGCTTGCCGAAGTATCGGTCGCCCACGACGCCGAGGCCGGCGCGGACCTGGATCTCCTCGACCAGTTCGCCGGGCGGGGCCGGTGCCGGGCCGTCGGCGGGCCGACCCAGGTAGCGATGCACCGGCGAGGCCAGCAACTGCACAATCTGCGGCACTCCAGCGATTCTACGGAGCGGGCCGCCACCAGCTGACCATCCGGCAAATCACGGCCACCGGTTCGGCTCCGGCCCGGCGCGAGCCGGCCGACGCCGACCGCGACGGCACCCGCCACACCCAAACGACTGTTGCGGAACACCCCCGGAATATCCGGGGGCAACGTCTCTCGATGATCGTCTAGCTTGGATCGGCCCGACCGCAGCGAAGCTGGCGTATGTCGTTCTGGCCTGGACTTCCACTCCATAGCAGAGGCTTCCGCCTTCGCTTAACTCTCGTTAGTTTTCCGGAAATTGTTGCTGCCAGCCGGGGTCACTGCAATACTCCACATCTATCCGGATCGATGCCGGAAGTCGCTTCCCCGCAGTCGTCTCCAGCCGACCGGCCTCGACTCGCCGCACCGCCCACCACACCCGGCCGGCGCCCCACCAGCCCGGTCCGACCTCCCGACAGAAGGGGCAGAAATGTTCGACAGCTGCCAGAGGGACAACCGTCCGAAATCGACCTCCCGGACGCGGGGCGCCCTCGTCCTCGCCACCGTTGGCCTCCTCGCCGCGGCCGGTGCCGTGGTCCTGCCCGTCTCGGCCAGCGCCGGCACCACGCTGGGCGCGTCCGCGGCGGAGCGGGGCCGGTACTTCGGCACCGCCGTGGCGGCCAACAAGCTCAGCGACAGCACCTACACCACGATCCTGAACCGCGAGTTCAACTCGGTGACGCCCGAGAACGAAATGAAGATCGACGCCACCGAGCCGCAGCAGGGCCAGTTCACCTACAGCAACGCGGACCGGATCGTCAGCCACGCCCGCAGCCGCGGGATGAGCGTGCGCGGCCACACCCTGGCCTGGCACTCCCAGCAGCCCGGCTGGATGCAGAACATGAGCGGCAGCGCGCTGCGGCAGGCGATGCTCAACCACGTCACCCAGGTGGCCACCCACTTCCGGGGCCAGGTCGTGGCCTGGGACGTGGTGAACGAGGCGTTCGCCGACGGCAGCACCGGCGCCCGGCGGGACTCCAACCTGCAGCGCACCGGCAACGACTGGATCGAGGCCGCGTTCCGGGCCGCCCGCGCCGCCGATCCCGGTGCCAAGCTCTGCTACAACGACTACAACACCGACAACTGGACGCACGCCAAGACCCAGGCCGTCTACACCATGGTCCGCGACTTCAAGCAGCGCGGCGTACCCATCGACTGTGTCGGCCTCCAGTCGCACTTCAACAGCGGCTCGCCGTACCCGAGCAACTACCGCACCACGCTGTCCAGCTTCGCCGCGCTCGGCGTCGACGTGCAGATCACCGAGCTGGACATCCAGAACGCCCCGGCCGACACGTACCGCAACGTGGTCAACGACTGCCTGGCCGTCTCCCGCTGCACCGGCATCACCGTCTGGGGCATCCGGGACAGCGACTCATGGCGGGCCGACCAGAACCCGCTGCTGTTCACCAGCAGCGGCGCCAAGAAGCCGGCGTACGACGCCGTCCTCGCCGCCCTCAACGGCGGCACCACCCCGCCCACCAACCCGCCGACCACCGGGCCGACCACCCCGCCACCCGGCGGCGGCAGCTGCACCGCCACCCTGCGCGACGGCACCCGGTGGAGCGACCGGTTCAACAGCGAGGTCAGCGTCAGCGGCGCCAGCAACTGGACCGTCGTCGTCGCCGTGACCCCGCCGCAGAAGATCTCGTCGACCTGGAACGGCACCCCGAGCTGGGACACCAGCGGCAACGTCATGACCATGAGGTCGAACGGCAGCGGCAACGTCTTCGGCTTCACCACCATGGCCAACGGCAACTGGACCCGCCCCCAGGTCCGGTCCTGCACCGCCTCCTGACACCCGACACCCCGCGCGGGGTGGCGACGCGCCGCGTCGTCACCCCCGCGCCCGTGCGTACCGCGACCGGCCGGGACGTAAAAATCGATGCTCGCCGGTAGCGGGCGAGCGGGTTCACAGGGTAGAAACAAGCCACTCCCTTCTTTCACGACGTGATACAAGTGAGACGAGCGGGAGAGCGCTCTCACAGGCGCGCTGTCCCGCCCGTCCGATGTGGCAGGTCTCCTACCCACCCCACGTCGCTGTGCCCGGCGCAGGTGCCGGCCAGCGGAGAGGACGAACCGTATGACGACGCATCCCCGTGGCGTGCGGCGGCGACTCGGCGGCCGGGCGCTGCTGCTCGGGCTCGTGCTGGCGACCACCGCCACCACGACGGGCACCGCCGCCACCGCCGGCCCGGCCCGGCCCGGCACGCCGGACTTCGGGCCCAACGTCACGATCTTCGACCCGGGCATGCCGGTCGGCGAGATCCAGGCCACGCTGGACGCCGCGCACGCCCGGCAGGTCGACAACGAGATGGGCACCGCGCGGCACGCCTACCTGTTCAAGCCGGGCAGCTACGGCACGGCGGAGCAGCCGTTGCAGGTCAAGGTCGGCTACTACACCGAGGTCTCCGGTCTGGGGGCCGCGCCCACCGACGTCGACATCAACGGCAAGGTCGAGGTCTACAACCGCTGCCTGGAAGCCGGCGGCACCGGCAACTGCCTCGCGCTGGTCAACTTCTGGCGCACCCTGTCCAACCTGTCCATCCACATCGACGCCGCCGGCCAGGACGGCTGCCGGTCCTCGGCGAACTTCTGGGCCGTGTCCCAGGCGGTGTCCATGCGCCGTCTCGACATCGACGGCGGCAACCTGTCGCTGATGGACTACTGCACCGCGGGCCCGCAGTACGCCAGCGGCGGCTTCATCGCCGACTCGCGGCTGCCCGCCACCACCAACGGCTCCCAGCAGCAGTGGCTGACCCGCAACAGCGAAGTGGCCGGCTGGTCCAACGCCGTGTGGAACCAGGTCTTCAGCGGCGTCGTCGGCGCCCCGGACGACGCCGGCTTCCCCGATCCGCCGTACACCACGCTCGACACCACTCCGCTCAGCCGGGAGAAGCCCTACCTCTTCGTCGACGGCGAAGACCGGTACCAGGTCCGGGTGCCCGCCGTACGGCGCGACAGCCGGGGCATCTCCTGGGCCGACGGCAGCACGCCGGGCCGTACCATCCCGATCGACGACTTCTTCATCGCCAAGCCGTCCGATCCGGTCCGGGTCATCAACAGCCAGCTCGCGCGCGGCAAGCACCTGCTGCTCACCCCCGGCGTGTACGACATCGCGCGCAGCATCCAGGTCAAGCGGCCGAACACGGTGGTCCTCGGCCTCGGGCACGCCACCCTCACCGCGGTGAACGGGTCCGTCCCGCTGGACGTCGCCGGCGTCCCCGGCGTGGTCGTCGCCGGGGTCACGATCGACGCCGGCCCGACCGAGTCGCCGGTACTGCTGCGGGTGCGCGACAGGCACGGCCGGAACCACAGCACGCCGTGGAACCCGATCACGCTGTCCGACGTCTACTTCCGGGTCGGCGGGCCGCACATCGGCCGGACGAACATCGCGCTCGAGGTGAACAGCGACCACGTCCTCATCGACCACACCTGGGTGTGGCGCGGCGACCACGGCGTCGAGGGCTTCACCGAAGGCGTCAACGGCGACACCCAGCGGTGGCGGACCAACACCGGCCGGTACGGCGCGGTCATCAACGGCGACCACGTGACCGCCACCGGGCTCTTCGTCGAGCACTTCCAGCGGTACAACACGGTCTGGAACGGTGAGCACGGCACCACGATCCTGTACCAGAACGAGCTGCCGTACGACCCGCCGACCCAGGCCGACTGGATGAACGGCGACGTCGAGGGCTGGGCCGGCTACAAGGTCGGCGACCGGGTGAGACACCACACCCTCCACGGCGGCGGCGTCTACGTCTTCAACCAGAACAACCCGTCGATCCACACCGAGAACGGCTTCGAGGTCCCGGTGACCCCGGGCGTGAAGCTGCACCACATCATGACCGTCAACCTCAGCGCCGGCACGATCGACCATGTGGTCAACGGCCTGGGCGCGGCGGCCGACACGACCCGGGTCGGCGTGCCGGTCTACGTCGCGGAATACCCCGTCCCGTAACCACCGCCCGCACAACCGACGTGGGCCGGAGCCTCGCCCGAGGCTCCGGCCCACGCGCGTCGCGGGGTCCCGCCCGCCGCTCAGTCGCGGTCGGGCGCCCCCGTCTCCAGCAGCCGGCCCTCGGCGAGCCGCAGCCAGCGGTCCACCCTGATGTTCTCCAGGAACCGTTCGTCGTGGCTGACCACCACGAACGCGCCCTGGTACGCGTTGAGCGCGCTCTCCAGCTGGCCGACGCTGACCAGGTCCAGGTTGTTCGTCGGCTCGTCGAGCAGCAGCAGTTGGGGCGCCGGTTCGGCGCACAGGACGCAGGCCAGGGTGGCGCGCAGCCGCTCCCCGCCGGAGAGCACCCCGACCGGCAGGTGCATCCGGGCGCCGCGGAACAGGAAGCGGGCGAGCAGGTTCATCCGCTGCGCCTCGGGCAGGTCCGGAGCGGACGCGGCCAGGTTCTCGGCCACCGTACGGTCCAGATCCAGCAGGTCCAGTCGCTGGGACAGGTAGGCGAGCCGGCCCTCGGCCCGCCTGGTGTGACCGCCCTCCGGCTCCAGGTCACCGGTGATCAGGCGCAGCAGGCTCGACTTGCCGGCGCCGTTGGGGCCGGTCAGCGCGATCCGCTCGGGCCCCCGGATGGTCAGGTCGAGGCCGTCGCCGGCGAAGAGGGCGCGATCGCCGTAGCGGACCTGCATCCGTTCGCCGAGGAAGACCGTGCGCCCGGCCGGGACGTTCGTCCCGGGCAGGTCCAGCGTGATCTTCTGTTCCTCGCGCAGGGCGCGACCCGCCTCGTCGAGCCGGGCCCTGGCCTCGCTGACCCGCGCGGCATGTGTCTCGCGCGCCTTCCCCGCCGACTCCTGGGCGCCGCGCTTCATCGCACCGGCGACGATCTTCGGCAGGCCGGCGCTCTTCAGGTTCCGGGACGCGTTGCTGGCCCTGCGCTCGGCCCGCTCGCGGGCCTGCTGCATCTCCCGCTTCTCCCGCTTGACCTCCTGGACGGCGTTGCGGAGGTTCTTCTCGGCGACCTCCTGCTCGGCGCGCACCGCCTCCTCGTACGCGGCGTAGTTGCCGCCGTAGGAGCGGATTTCGCCCCGGTCGAGTTCGACGATCCGTTCCATCCGGTCCAGCAACGCCCGGTCGTGGCTGACCAGCAGCAGGCAGCCGGTGAAGTGCTCCAGCACTCCGTAGAGCCGGTGCCGGGCGTCGATGTCGAGGTTGTTGGTCGGTTCGTCGAGCAGCAGCACGTCCGGCCGCTTGAGCAACTGCGCGGCCAGGCCGAGGGAGACCACCTGGCCCCCGCTGAGGGTCCGCAGCTGCTGGGTGAGCGTGACGTCGGTGAGGCCGAGCCGGTCCAGCTCGGCCCGGGTGCGCTCCTCGACGTCCCAGTCGTTCCCGATCGTGGTGAAGTGCTCCTCGCTGGCGTCGCCGGCCTCGATGGCGTGCAGCGCCCGCAGCACCGGGTCGATGCCGAGGACCTCGGCCACCGTCAGGTCGCCGACGAGGGACAGGTTCTGCGGGAGGTAGCCGAGCACCCCGTTGACGGTCACCGTGCCGCCGGTGGGCCGCAGCTCGCCGGCGATCAGCTTGAGCAGGGTGGTCTTGCCGGCGCCGTTCGGCGCCACCAGGCCGGTACGGCCGGCACCCAGGGTGAAGGACAGCTCCTGGAAGACCGGGGTGTCGTCCGGCCAGGAGAAGGACAGGTTCGAGCAGACGATGAAGGCGTCGGACATCTGAGACCTCGGCGGTGACGTGGGCGTGGCGGGGCCCGCCCAGCAGGAGACAGGGGCTGGCGGAACGACGTCATGGCCACTGCGGCGGCGCTCACTGCGCCCGCCGGTGGCCGGACCCTCCGGTATCACCCGGAGATGTCGTCGTCACCTGCCATGTCTGGTCTCCCTCGCTCGATCACTCGTAACGAACCCTAACACCGGCGGATCTGTTCCCGGGTGCGCGCCCGCCGACTCGGGCGACCCGCAGCGGCCCCGCCACCGTCGTTGGTGGCGGGGCCGCCGTCGGTGCGGCCGGTCAGGCGATCGGGAGTGTGGCCACCCAGTTCTGCCAGGTCTGCCCGGTGCGCTCCGGGTCCTGCTGCGGGGCGAAGAGGTGGTGGCCGAGCACCAGGGTGTTGCCCCGCTCCGTGCCGGAGTGCAGGAACCGGTAGAGCGCGTCGTCGGTACGGACGCCGAGGTAGGTCGGCAGGCCGGCGAGGTCGACGACCCCCTCGACCGGCGGCAGTCCGTCGACGGTGAACCGGACCCGCGCCCCCTCGGTGACCGGGCCGGCGATGCCGAGGGCGCGCCCGACCGCCGCCCACACCTGGTCCGGGGTGCCGGCCTCGGGCCGGAAGGCGGTGACCGGGGCGCCGGTCCGCCCGGCGAAGTGGGCCACGTACGCGGCCAGCGTGCCGAGGTACATGTCCCAGCCGACCTTCATCGCCTCGTACTCGGTCTCCCAGTTGTCGCCCAGGACGCCGCTCTGCACCAGCCGCAGCACGGTGCTGCCCTGGTCACGACCCTCGATCAGATATTCGAGGGCCATGAAGGTGCCGTCCGGCGCCGGGTCGCTGCGGTAGGCGAACCGCTTGCCGGGCTCCCAGCCGGTGACCGTCGCCTCGCTGACGAAGCCGGCCATGTCGTGGCGGGTGCGGCTGCCCTCACCCGGCTCCACCTCGCTGCGGCCCATGAACCAGGAGTCGATCCCGGGGCCGGTGGCGATCGCCTCCCACACCTGCTCCGGCGTGGCGGCCAGCTCGATGTCCTTCTGCAGCTCGAATGCGTGTCCCATGGTCGGCACCTTTCATTCCGTGTTCGGTCGTCGTCTGTTGGCGGTGGATCAGGTTCGGGATCTGGTCGGCTGGCGCGCGGAGCGCCGCCGGGCGGGGTCGGGCGTACCCCGGAGTCGCGGGCGGCCCGACGGGCGAAATCGGTCAGCGGGCGGTCGCCCGGGCTCCGGCGGCGGGGCGCAGCATCGGCAGCAGGGCCGCGGCAACCACGACGTGCGACACGCAGAGCATGATCCGGGTGTCCACGGTGGCCCGCTCGAGGAAGACCGGCACGAACGAGGCGAGCAGCACGGTGCCGGCCAGCACGCTCCAGACCACCCTGGCGTGCCGGGTGTACCGCTCGAGCACCGCCAGGGTGCCCCAGCCGAGGAGCGCGAAGAACAGGCTGAAGCCGGCGATCTCCGGCAGGATCAACTGGTGCGCCTGGGTGGTGCCCGGCGCGGTGAGCAGGAAGTCCGTGCCGGCCGCTCCGGCGGCCAGGAAGAGCAGGCTGTTCGCGGCCACCGCGGCGCCCACTCCGAGGGCACGCCGCCGGCGGCGGGTCGTGGCGGTCGTCGGCAGGGTCCGGCCGGTCGGGAGGGCGCCGGCGGTGGTCGGGCTGGTCATGGCGGTCATGTCAGGACTCCTCGGGCTCGGTGCCGGTGGTGGGGGTGACGCTGGGGTGCAGGGCGAGCACCACGCGGTGCGCGCGCCCGCCGGGTGCCGTCTCGTCGTGGTACCTGCTGACCAGGGCGGCAAGGGTGGACGCCAGTTCCTCGGCGAACGCGGCCCGGTCGCTCGCCGAGGCGAACCGCACCTCCGCGTCCATCGCGAACGTCGCCACCCGCTTCCCGGCCCGGTCGGCGCCGGTGATGAGCGCGCCGACGTCCTGCACGAGCCGGGCGGCGACCGCGAGCAGCCACCGCGCCGACAGCCGGTCGGGCTGCTCGGACGGCTTGGGCCGCACCGCGGCGAGGGCCGCCGGCGAGATCACGTACGACGCCGCGGTGGCCTGCATGACCCGCTCGGTGACGTTGCCCTTGCGGCGTTCCTCGACCAGCTCGATCAGGCCGTGCTGCTCGAGCGCCCGAAGGTGGTAGTTGACCTTCTGCCGGGGCAGGCCGACCCGGGCCGCGAGCATGGTCGCCGAGGCGGGCTCGGCGAGCTCGGCCAGCAGCCGCGCCCGCATCGGGTCCAGCGACGCCTCGGCCGCCGCCGGGTCCTCGATCACTGCGATGTCGAACATGCCATGACTCTCTCACCGACAGCTTTTCCTGTCAAGACAAAATTGTTTGTCGGCGAGTCCCGGTCGACCGCCGGGTGGGGCACGGCCAGCATGGGAGACCGGCTGCCAGCCCCACCCCGCTGGAACGCCACGTACGTGCCGTCCAACGCGCGGTGACCGCAGGCAACGTCTCCTACACCGCGACCATCGCGCCGAACGCCTCGGTGAGCCTCGGCTTACAGGCCACCCATACCGCCGACACCGGGCGGCCGGTGTCGTTCACCTCACGGGTCGACCTGCCTGATCGCCTGACCGCCACCGGTACCGCGCCGGGACGTTTCCGCTGCTCCACGACGGTGCGTACCGGTACGCACACGAGCTGGTGAGGTTACCGGTCGGGGTATTGACGGTGAACGGAAACACACCATTCAATGTCGGGGTGGTGGGGCGCGCCACCGGAGCGGCCGCGACACGGGCCATCGGCCCGGCCGCCTCGACCGGTCGCGCCACCACATCACTGCGATCGTCGGCGGAGTGCCGTGGCTACGGTGGACAGTCGGGTGAACGAGCGTCGCCGAAGGATCCTCCTCGGCGCGGCGTTGCACGCCGTCTCGCACACGGTAGCCGTCATCTACTGCGTCGTGACGCTCCACCAGCCGAACCGGTCCCTCATGCTCGCGGCCTACCTCGGTGGCATGGCGTCCGGGCTCGTCGGGGTGTGGGCGGCGCGGCGGGTGACGACCCAGGTGTCGGGATACCGCCTCTCGTTCACGATCCTGCTGATCACGCTCCTGACGGCGGCGCTCGGCGCCCACTGGGACGGCGGAGTCACCTCGCCGGCCGCACTGGGTTTCGTGACCACCACCGTGTTCGTCGCCAACTACACGCCGCACCTGCGGGTGATGATCGCGCTCGAGCTGCTCGTCTTCGGGTCCTACCTGGTCGTCGCCGTCACCGGCGGACCGACGCGCCCCGGTTACGTCTTCATCCACGTCGCGGGCATGCTCGTGCTGGCCTCGGTCTGCTCGGCGCAGGCCCGGAGCCTGGCGCGCCAGCGTTCCCAACTCCGTGCGCTCGCGGCGCTGGATCCGCTCACCGGGGCGCTGAACCGGCGCGGCCTGGCCGAGTTCACCAGCCATCTCTTCCGCGGCGGCTGCCGCCCCGGCCCGTCCCTGCTCTGCCTGGATCTGGACGACTTCAAACTCGTCAACGACCGCCTCGGGCACGCCGCCGGCGACGAGTTGCTACGGCGGACGGTGGCGGCGGCACGGGACGTGCTGCGCGTCGAGGACGCCATCGCCCGGGTCGGCGGGGACGAGTTCGTCGTCGTCCTGGTCGACGCCGAACAGTCCATTGCCGCGTCGATCGCGTCCCGGATCGACGCGGCGGTACGCCAGCACACCGGCGTCAGCATCGGCGCGGCCACCGCGCCGTACGACGGCGACACCCTCGACGCCCTGATGGCCGTCGCCGACCAGCGGCTCTACCGGGTCAAACAGGAGCGCCACCGGGCTGCCGCCCAGTCGCCGGGGGAGGGCCATGGCCTGGTGCCGAGCGGCTCGGACACCGTCGGCGCCCCGTAGCCGGCGCGGTCAGGGGCGGAAGCGGTAGCCCATACCGGGTTCGGTGATCAGGTGCCGGGGGCGGGCCGGATCGTCCTCCAGCTTCCGGCGGAGTTGGGCCATGTACTGGCGTAGGTAGTTCGTCTCGTTCTGGTACTCCGGTCCCCACACGTCGTGCAGCAACTGCCGCTGGCTGACCAGCTTGCCGGGGTGCCGGAGCAGCTTCTCCAGCACCGCCCACTGGGTCGGGGTCAGCCTGACCTCGGTGCCGTCGTCCCGGCGGACCGTACGCTCGGCGAGATCGACGGTGTGCCGCCCCACCCGCAGCGTGGCGCTCGCGTCGGTCGGTGTGCCGAGGCGTCGGGTGACGGCCCGGATCCGGGCGAGCAGTTCCTCGACGCCGAACGGCTTGGTGACGTAGTCGTCGGCGCCGGCGTCGAGTGCCTCGACCTTGTCCTCGCTGCCGGCCCGGCCGGAGAGCACGATGATCGGCACGGCGGTCCAGCCGCGCAGGCCGCGGATGACCTCGACGCCGTCGATGTCCGGCAGGCCAAGATCGAGGACGACCAGGTCGGGCGGGTGACTGGCGGCGGCCTTGAGGGCTCCGGCGCCGGTGTCGGCGACGTCGACGTCGTAGCGGCGGGCGCGCAGGTTGATCCGCAGGGCGCGCAGGATCTGCGGCTCGTCGTCGACGACCAGGATCCGGGTCATTCCTGTGGTCCCTCCACCAGGTGACCGGCGGCGGGGAGCCGCAGCACCATGGTCAGTCCACCACCCGGCGTGGCCTCCGGGGTGAGACTGCCCCCCATCGCCTCGGCGAGCCCGCGGGAGAGCGCGAGGCCGAGCCCGACGCCGGTCTGGTTGTCCCGGTCGCCGAAGCGCTGAAAGGGCAGGAAAACCTGCTCCCACTGGTCCTCGGGAATGCCCGGGCCGGTGTCGACGACGCGCAGCTCGACCTGGCCGGCGTGGGCGCTCGCGGTGACGGTGGGCGGCTGGCCGGGCGGGCTGTACCGCAGGGCGTTGGCGACGATGTTCACCAGGACCCGTTCCAGCAGGCCCGGGTCGGCGGTGACGGCGGGCAGATGGGCCGGGATGTCGGTGGCGACGCCGGCGGACGGCGGCCCGAGTTCGTCCAGGGCCCGGGGCACGGCGTCCTCCAGGCCGATGGTCGCCGGGTGCAGCCCGAGGACGCCGGCCTGGAGGCGGCTCATGTCGAGCAGGTTGGCGACCAGGCGGGCGAGCCGGTCCAGCGACTCCTCGGCGGTGGCCAGCAGCTCGGCCCGGTCGTCCGCGTCGAACTCGACGTCGGGGCTGCGCAGGCTGGTGACGGCCGCCTTGGCCGAGGCGAGCGGGGTGCGCAGGTCGTGGCTCACCGCGGCGAGCAGCGCGGTGCGCATCCGGTCGGCCTCGGCGAGGGGTCGGGCGGTGGCCGCCTCCTCGGCCAACCGCTCCTGCCGCAGCGCCACGGCGGCCTGGGCGGCGAAGGCCTCGACCAGGCGGCGGTCGGCGGCCTCCAGCCGGCGGCCGGAGAGCACGACGGTGATCCGCTCGTCGACCGGCACGGCCGTCTCACCGGCATCCGGGGTGGTGGCCGGGCGGTCCCCGACGCTGGCCACCACGCACCAGGCCCGTTCCTCCCGGGCCCGGGCCGGCCGCCCGGTTGCTTCCTCGGCGAGTTCGAGCACGCTGACCGCGCGGAGCCCGAAGGTTTCCCGGAGCTGGTCCAGCAGCGCGGGCAGCGCCCGGCCGCCGCGCAGCACCCCGCCCGCCACGGTGGCGAGGGTCTGCGCGTCGGCGGCGGCGCGGGCGGCCTCCCGGGTACGCCGCGCGGCGACGTCCACGATCCAGCTGACCGCGACGGCCACCCCGACGAAGACGGCCAGGGCGAGCAGGTTGTCCGGCTCGGCGATGGTCAGCGTGTGGTAGGGCGGGGTGAAATACCAGTTGAGCAGCAACGACCCGCCGAGCGCGGCGACCAGCGCCGGCCAGAGCCCGCCGACCAAGGCGACCGCGACCACGCCGGCGAGGAAGAGCAGGATGTCACTGGCCAGCGTGAGGTCGGGCAGCACCGCCAGCAGCATGGTGAGCAGGGGCAGGCCGAGCAGGGCGAGCGTGAAGCCGAGCAGCCGCCTGCGCCGGGAGAGCGCCGCCGGCACGTCGGGTACACGCCGTCCGCGGCCAGCCTCGGTGTGGGTGACCAGGTGTACGTCGATCGCCCCGGACCGCGCGATGGTGGTCACCCCGACGCCGCGGGAGACCAGCTGGGCGAGGCGGCCGCGGCGGCTGGCGCCGAGCACCAGCTGGGTGGCGTTGACGCCGCGGGCGAAGTCCAGCAACGCGGCCGGCACGTCGGTGCCGAGGACCTGGTGGTAGGTCCCGCCGAGGCTCTCCACCAGCACCCGCTGCCGGGCGAGGTGCGCCGGGTCCGCGCCGACGAGCCCGTCGCTGCGGGCCACGTGCACGGCGAGCAGGTCCGCGCCCTTGCCGCGGGCGGCGATCCGGGCCGCCCGCCGGATCAGGGTCTCTCCCTCGGCACCGCCGGTCAGCGCGACGACCACCCGCTCGCGGGCCTCCCAGGTCTCGGCGATGCCCTGCTGGCTGCGGTAGCGGCCGAGCTGCTCGTCGACCTTGTCGGCGAGCCAGAGCAGCGCCAGCTCGCGCAGCGCGGTGAGGTTGCCGACCCGGAAGTAGTTGCCCAGCGCCGCGTCGATCTTGTCAGGCCGGTAGATGTTGCCGTACGCCATCCGCCGGCGCAGCGCCTCCGGGGTCATGTCGACCAGTTCGACCTGCTCGGCGGCCCGGACGATCTCGTCCGGCACCGTCTCCCGCTGAACGGTGCCGGTGATCTGCGCGACCACGTCGTTGACCGACTCCAGGTGCTGGATGTTGACCGTGGAGAGCACGTCGATGCCCGCGTCGAGCAGCTCCTGGACGTCCTGCCAGCGCTTGGGGTTACGGGAGCCGGGCACGTTGGTGTGTGCCAGTTCGTCGACCACGGCGACGTGCGGCCGCCGGGCGAGGACCGCGTCGAGGTCCATCTCCGTGAACTCGGCGCCGCGGTACTCGACGGCGCGGCGGGGCACCTGCTCCAGGTCGCCGATCATCGCGGCGGTGTGCTTGCGGCCGTGCGTCTCGACCAGCCCGATCACCACATCGGTGCCCCGCTCCGCCCGCCGGTGGGCCTCCTCCAGCATGGCGTACGTCTTGCCGACGCCCGGGGCGGCGCCCAGGTAGATGCGCAGCTCTCCTCGTGGCACGGGACCATCCTCTCCCTGCGCTGACGGTACGGGGCGAGACCACCGGGCTGGCCTCGCCCCGCGCGATCCCCGCTCAGCGGGCGGGGAACTCCCGGTCCAGTGCCAGGTTGAGGTCCAGCACGGTGACGGCGGGCTCACCGATGAAGCCGAGCGCCCGGCCGGTGGTGTGCTCGGCGACCAGCCGGCGGACCGCCGCCGGGTCCGCGCCACGCTCGCGCGCGACCCGGTTCACCTGCAGCTCGGCGTACGCCGGGCTGATCTGCGGGTCGAGGCCGCTGCCGCTGGCGGTGACCGCGTCGGCGGGCACCGCCGGGCGGGCGGGGGCGTCGCCGCGGATCGGGGTGACGATTCCGCCGGCGGCCACATGGTCCTCGCCTGGGCGGGCCAGTTCCACCGGCACGCCCTGCCAGGTGGGGAGGAACGGGGTGGCCGGGGCGGTCTGGTTGACGCTCACCACCCGGGTTACCGGGCCGGTGAGCCCGTCGGCGCGGAACACCGCGAGCACCGCGCCGACGCCGTCGGGCGTGCAGAACGGCCGGCGCCCGTCCACGCCGTTCAGCTCGCCGACCGCCTTGCTGCGCGCACAGACCTGGGTGAGCAGGCTCCGCGTGGACTCCTCCGGGTCGGTGGCGATGGTGTCCACCACGCTCTCCGGGCCGAGGTTGCTGGCCGCGGTGGCGGTCGGGTCGTAGCCGTCGCCCGCCGCCGACGGGCGGCTCTGGAAGTAGCGCGGGATTGGATTGCCGTCCGGGTCGGTGAAGGACTGCCCGATCAGGCTGCTGCCGACGGTGCGCCCGTCGACGGTGACGAGGGACCCGTCGGCCTTGCCGTCGAGGCCGGGGATCCGGCCCACGGCGACCAGGGCGAGCGGGTAGATCAGGCCGAGCAGGACGGTGAAGACGAGCAGGGCCCGCAGGGCGGCGAGGTGCTGGGCGAGCCAGTTGGGTAGACGCATCACGAGATCCCCGGGATGAACTGGATGAGCAGGTCGATGAGCTTGATGCCGATGAACGGCACGACGAGGCCGCCCAGTCCGTAGCGCCAGAGGTTGCGGCTGAGCAGCGTCGACGCGCTGGCCGGCCGGTACCGGACGCCGCGCAGGGCGAGCGGGATGAGCGCGATGATGATCACGGCGTTGAAGATGACCGCCGACAGGATCGCCGACTCCGGGCTGGCCAGCCGCATGATGTTCAGCGTGTCCAGGCTCGGGTAGAGGCCGGCGAACATGGCCGGGATGATCGCGAAGTACTTCGCCACGTCGTTGGCGATGGAGAAGGTGGTCAGCGCGCCGCGGGTGATCAGCAGCTGCTTGCCGATCTCCACGATCTCGATGAGCTTGGTCGGGTCGGAGTCGAGGTCGACCATGTTGCCGGCCTCCTTCGCGGCCGACGTGCCGGTGTTCATCGCCACCCCGACGTCCGCCTGGGCCAGCGCCGGCGCGTCGTTGGTTCCGTCGCCGGTCATCGCGACCAGCCGGCCGCCCTCCTGCTCCTTCCGGATCAGGGCGAGCTTGTCCTCCGGCGTGGCCTCGGCGAGGAAATCGTCCACCCCCGCCTCGTCGGCGATCGCCTTGGCGGTCCGCGGATTGTCACCGGTGATCATCACGGTCCGGATGCCCATCCGGCGCATCTCGTCGAAGCGCTCCCGCATCCCCGACTTGACCACGTCCTTGAGGTGGATGACGCCGAGCGCCCGGGCCGGCTGGCCCTCGAGGTGCTCGGCGACCACCAGCGGGGTGCCGCCGGTGCCGCTGATCGCATCGACCATCTCGCCGACCTGGCCGGTCGGGTGGCCGCCGTTGTCGCGTACCCACTTCATCACCGCGGCAGCGGCACCCTTGCGGATCCGGCGGGCCCCACCGTCGACGCTCCCCGCGCCGAGGTCGACACCGCTCATGCGGGTCTGCGCGGTGAACGGCACGAAGGTCGCGTGCGGCATCACGCCGGGCTCGCGCTCGCGCAGCCCGTACTCGTTCTTGGCCAGCACCACCACCGAGCGCCCCTCCGGAGTCTCGTCGGCCAGGCTGGAGAGCTGCGCGGCGTCGGCGAGTTCGGCCGCGGGGGTCCCCTCGACCGGGACGAACTCGGCGGCCTGCCGGTTGCCGAGGGTGATGGTGCCGGTCTTGTCCAGCAGCAGGGTGTTCACGTCGCCGGCCGCCTCGACCGCGCGACCGCTCACCGCGAGCACGTTGCGCTGCACCAGGCGGTCCATGCCGGCGATGCCGATCGCCGAGAGCAGCGCGCCGATCGTGGTGGGGATCAGGCAGACCAGCAAGGAGACCAGCACCAGGCCGCTGACGCCGGCGTCGGTGATCGCGCCGGTGTCCGGCGCGGCGGCCTGGTAACCCTTCGAGAAGATCGCCAGCGGCTGGAGGGTGACCACCGCGAGCAGGAAGATGATCGTGAGCGCGGCGAGCAGGATGTTCAGCGCGATCTCGTTCGGCGTCTTCTGCCGGTTGGCTCCCTCGACCAGGGCGATCATCCGGTCGATGAAGCTCTCCCCGGGCTTTTGGGTGATCTTGACGATGATCCGGTCGGAGAGCACCCGGGTGCCGCCGGTGACCGCGCTGCGGTCGCCGCCGGACTCCCGGATCACCGGAGCGGACTCGCCGGTGATGGCCGACTCGTCGACGCTGGCGATGCCCTCGACGACGTCACCGTCCCCCGGGATGATGCCGCCCGCCTCGACCAGGACGATGTCGCCCTGCCTCAGCTCGGGCGCGGGCACGGCCTCGTCCCGGTAGCGGTTCGCCGGTGCGCCGGGGGTCCAGCCGAGCAGACGGGTGGCGATGGTGTCCCGCTTCGCCTGACGCAGGGTGGCCGCCTGGGCCTTGCCCCGGCCCTCCGCCACGGCCTCGGCCAGGTTGGCGAAGAGCACCGTCAGCCAGAGCCAGACGGTGATGGCCCAGGCGAACACGGACGGGTCCGCGACCGCGAGCACGGTGGTGAAGGCGGCGCCGATCTCGACGATCAGCATCACCGGGTTGTGCCACAGCGTGCGCGGGTCGAGCTTGCGCAGCGCGTCCGGCAGGGACCGGAACAGCTGCTTCGGGTCGAGCAGGCCGCCGCCCACCCGATCGCCCTGGATGGCGGGTGTGCCGGCGGTCGGCGCGTCGCCGGCCCCGGATGTCACCGACGTGACGGACATGTTCTCGGTCCTCATGGAGATCAGAGCCCTTCGGCCAGTGGGCCGAGCGCGAGGGCGGGCAGGAAGGTCAGCGCGACCAGGACCACCGTGACGCCGACGACCATCCCCACGAACAGGGGCCGGTGGGTCGGCAGGGTGCCCTCGGACGTCGGGGTGGGTTGCTGCCGGGCCAGCGAGCCGGCCAGGGCGAGCACGAAGATGATCGGCAGGAACCGGCCGAGCAGCATGCAGAGCCCGAGCGCGGTGTCCCACCAGGTGGTGTTCACGGTGATGCCGGCGAACGCGGACCCGTTGTTGTTGCTCGCCGAGGTGAACGCGTAGAGCACCTCGGAAAGCCCGTGCGGGCCGACGTTGAGCGCGGTCGCGGCGTTGCCGGTGGCGAACGCGGCCGCCGTACCGGTCAGCACCAGGGCCGGGGTGACCAGGAAGTACATCGAGGCGAACTTGATCTCCCGGGCGCCGATCTTCTTGCCCAGGTACTCCGGCGTCCGGCCGACCATCAGCCCGGCCACGAAGACCGTGATCACCGCGAGGATCAGCAGGCCGTAGAGGCCGGCGCCGACGCCGCCCGGGGCGATCTCGCCGAGCATCATGTTGACCAGCGGCATCATGCCGCCGAGCGCGGTGTACGAGTCGTGGAACGAGTTGACCGCACCGGTGGAGGTCAACGTGGTCGCCGCGGCGAAGGTCGCCGAGTTCGACACGTCGAAGCGGACCTCCTTGCCCTCCAGCGCCGCGCCGACCGCCTGCGGCACGGTGCCGTGCCCGGCCAGTTCGAAGACGTTGGTCAGGGTGACACTGGCCAGGGCGAGGATGGCCATCACGGCGACGATCGCGTACCCCTGCCGGCGCTGGCCGACCATCCGGCCGAAGACCCGGGGCAGGCTGAACGGGATCAGCAGGATCAGGAAGACCTCCAGCCAGTTCGTCCAGGCCGTCGGGTTCTCGAACGGGTGGGCGCTGTTGGCGTTGTAGAAGCCGCCGCCGTTGGTGCCCAGTTCCTTGATCACTTCCTGGCTGGCCACCGGCCCGCCGGTGATCGTCTGGCTGTCGCCGGTCAGCGTGGTGACCTCGGTGCCGGCCGAGAGGTTCTGCACCACCCCGCCGAGCATCAGGACGATCGCCCCGAGCACCGCGATCGGCAGCAGGATCCGCAGCGTGATCCGGGTCAGGTCGACCCAGAAGTTGCCGAGGTGCTCGGTGTGGTGCCGGGCGAAGCCGCGGACCAGGGCGACCGCGACCGCGATGCCGACCGCCGCACTGACGAAGTTCTGCACCGCCAGGCCGGCCATCTGCACCAGGTGGCCCATGGTCGACTCACCGGAGTACGACTGCCAGTTGGTGTTGGTCACGAACGACACCGCGGTGTTCCAGGCGCCGTGCGGCACCACCGGGTCGAAGCCCAGCGAGAGCCAGAGTCTGTCCTGCACCCGCTGGAACGCGTAGAGGAACAGGATCGAGACGGCCGAGAAGGCCAGCACGCTGCGGGCGTAGACGCCCCAGCTCTGCTCGGCGGCCGGATTGACCCCGACCAGCCGGTAGATCCCCCGCTCGATCCGGGACTGCCTGGTGCCGGAGACCACCTGGTACATGTGGTCGCCGAACGGCCGGTGGACGGCGGCCAGCACCACCACCAGCGACAGCACGAAGACGACCCCGGCTGTTGTCATGGTCATCAGAAGCGCTCCGGAAACAGCAGGGCGACCAGCATGAAGACGCCCAGACCGATCGCCAGCACCAGGCCGACGGCGTTGACGACGCTCACAGCTTCTCCACCGCCCGCACCGTCAGGGCGAGCGCCAGGAACAGCGCCACCGTCAACACCACGAACATCACGTCAGACACCGCCGACTCCTCATACCGGACCAGTTCGCCGCGACCGCCTCCCGGTCGCGCCCGGCAATCAAAGCGCCATGGAATCCGGGCGGACAGGGGCTTTGACGCGACCGTGACGGCGACGGCCGGTTTCTTTACGCCGTTTTCACAGGCCCGTCCGGGGAGTGTCCAGGGGGCATCCCGGGAGCGAGCGTTCGGGGCAGCGGCGCGGCGACGGACGACGGCGGTGCACGCGGCGAGCGGTTCCGCGTACCGCCCACCTCCGCTGGCGCCTACTCCCCCGCTCGAAAGCAGGAACGCCGGCAGGACAGGGCGCCAATCCGTGACGACACGCCGATCGCGGCGGCTGACATGGCAGGATCCGGCCGTGAATTCGGACGAGGCGGCAGGGCTCTTCGCCCGGGCACTCGAAACCGCGGGCTCGGCCGCCGACTTGGGTGCCACCACCGACGCCCGTGGGACGGCCGTGCTGGTCGCCTTCGCCGCTGACGCCGACGCCGACGTACGTCTGGAGGTTGCGAGATCGTTGCCGGCGGTGATGCCCGACGGGGCGGACGACGCGGGAGTGGCCGCGCTGATCGACCTGTGCCGTGACGCTGACCCGGAGGTGCGGAACTGGGCGACGTTCGGCCTGGGCTGGCAGAGCACCGCGGACGGCCGGACGGTGCGCCGGGCCCTGTGGGAACGCACCGGTGACAGCTACCCTCCGGTGCGCGAGGAGGGCATCCGGGGCCTGGCCCGGCGGCGGGACCAGCGAGCGCTGCCGATGGTGGCCGACCTGCTCGCCGAGGAGAGCGTCGACGGGTGCACCTTCGAAGCGGCCGGGTATCTGGGCCAGCCGTCGCTGGTGCCGCTGCTCGAACGCTTCGACCCTGCCGGTCGCGGCGTGGCGGCGGCGCTACGGGAGTGCGATCCGCGACGCCGCGGCCGCCGGGACACGTTGGCCCTGCGGCTGCTCGACGCGGTGCGGGTCCACCTGCCTGTCGGGCAGATCTCGATCTTCTGCGAACATTTCGAGCTCGGCCTGCACCTCGAGGTCACCGACGCGCGGCCAGGTCTCGGCCCGCTGCGGTGGTCGGTCGAGGCCCTGCTCGAGCGTGCCGACGACGATCCGGACCTGGCCGCCCGGTTGGTCACCCACGACCTTGCGTCGTGAACGGCGGCTACGGCTGCCCGGAGGCGCAGTTGTTGCTCTTCCGCGTGACGGTGTATTCGGTGTCGTCGTTCGTGATGCCGGAGGGCGCACCGTCGAAGTAGGTCTCGACCTTCTCCCAGCCCCGGCGCTGCTCGTAGTGCAGGTGCGGGGCGCCGGAGTTGCCGGTGCTGCCGACCCGCCCGATCTGCTCGCCCTGGGCGACCCGCTGCCCCTCCTCGACCAGCGGCGGTTCGAGCAGGTGGAGGTACTGGGTCTCCCACCTGCCACCGTGGTCGATCTTCACCCAGTAACCGCCGCCGCGGCCGCGCGGGCCGTCCGGGTTCTCGGGGGTACGGCCACCCAGGGAGCCGTTGATGCCCGCCTCGGTGACCGTGCCGGCGTAGGAGGCGAGCACCGGCCGCCCCCACGCCTCGCCCCTGGTGGGGAACAGGTCGACGTCGTAGTCGTCGTGGCCGGGGTAAGTGCCGAGCTGCCAGGTCTCGCCGCAGGCGACCGGGAGTTGGAAGAGGGGGCGCGGGCCCGGCGGGCGCAGCACGGGCACCACGACCACGGCGACGGCGACGAGGGCCACGAGCGCGATGATCGTGCCGAGCACACCGAGAGCGAGGACCCAGCGGGCGGGACGTCGGCGGGCGTGGCGGCGCGTGTGTCGTCTGGTGGCGTGGCCGGTCGTCACCGCCCAAGGGTGGCAGACGCCGGCAAGGCGCCAGGTCCCGGGTGATGGCGCAGATCAATCGGTGAAGAGCTTCGCCGCGGTGGTCAAGGTCTGCACGACGCCGTAGGCGAGCAACACGCTGACCAGCACCCAGGAGATCCAGAGCCGGGTCCGCTGCGTCCCGACGGCCGGTGCCGCGGGTCGGCTCTCCGGGCCCAGGGCGACCGGGTCGGTCTTCTCAGTGGGTGCCACCGGTACGGATCCGCCGGTTTCCGGTTCGTGGAAGCGTTCCGGGACCGGCCGCACCAGCAGGTTGGCGATGAATCCGACGGCCAGCACGCCGACCATGGTGAACAGCGCCGGACGGTACGCCGAGGCGGTGAGCGTGCCCGGCTTGCCCTGCGTGTCGAGGATCCCGTTGACGATCAGCGGCCCGGCCACGCCCGCGGCGGACCAGGCGGTCAGCAGCCGGCCGTGGATGGCGCCGACCTGAAGGGTGCCGAACAGGTCGCGCAGGTAGGCGGGAACGGTCGCGAAACCGCCGCCGTAGAAGGAGATGATGATGCCGGCGAGGAGCACGAACAACCAGGTGGCGTTCTGCCCGAACGCCGCCAGCAGGGCGTACAGCACCATGCCGAGGCCGAGGTAGAGCACGTAGATCGGCTTACGGCCGATGAGGTCGGAGGTCGACGACCACACGAAGCGCCCGGCCATGTTGAACAGCGACAGCAGACCCACGAAGCCCGCCGCCCCGGCGACCGAGACGGCCGACACGGCGTTGTCCCGGAAGAAGTCCTGGATCATCGGTGCGGCCTGCTCGAGGATGCCGATGCCGGCGGTCACGTTGGTGAAGAGCACGATCCAGAGCACCCAGAACGAGCGTGTGCGGATGGCGTTCGCCGCGGTCACGCTGGCCCTGGTGACCAGCGGCTTCTGCGCGACCGAGGCGGGATCGAAGCCGGCCGGGCGCCAGCCGGGCGGGGGCACCCGCACGTTGAACACGCCGAACATCATGATCACGAAGTAACCGATACCGAGCGTGAGGAAGAGCCCCACCAGCGCGCCGCCCGAGGCCACCGAACCTGCTCGGGCGGGGTCGAAGCCGGGGTCGTAGAGCGAGAGCAACTGGCGCGACAGCGGGCTGGCGAGCAACGCGCCACCGCCGAATCCCATGATCGCCAGACCGGTGGCGAGCCCGGGGCGGTCCGGGAACCACTTGATCAGGGTGGAGACCGGCGAGATGTAGCCGATGCCCAGCCCGATACCGCCGATCACGCCGTAGCCCAGATAGAGCAGCCAGAGTTGGCGGGTGGCGATGCCGAGCGCCCCGATCAGGAACCCGGCGGCCCAGAAGCAGGCGGACGTGAACATGGTCTTGCGGGGTCCGCTGCGCTCGGCCCAGGTGCCGCCGACCGCCGCCGAGAGACCGAGCATCACGATCGCGATGCTGAAGATCACGCCGATGGCCGTCTGACTGGCGTCGAAGCGCGCGATGAGGGAGTTCTTGTACACGCTGGTCGCGTAGACCTGCCCGATGCACAGGTGGACCGCGAGGGCCGCCGGCGGGATGAGCCACCGGCTGTACCCGGGGGGAGCGACGGTGTGCCGAGGGTCGAGCGCGGCCAACATGGGCACTTCCGCACCTCCTGCGCACGAAAGGGCGATCCGCGATGCGACGGCCGTGGCAGGTCCCACCGCGACAGGACACGGCGGGATACCCGGAGAGGGCCGAATAATCCCGCAAGCCAACCGGACCGCAGGGGTCCAGTCCGCAGCGCGGTGTCCGCATCGGTGTCCGGCTGGTCAGGTACGGTTGAGGCATGTATGCAGGCACTGCCTCGATGACGCTCTGGTCCCTCCGCTGACGGCGGCAGGGTTGACCGACTTCTTCTGACCAGCTCTGTTCCGCCGTCCTGGCGTTCCTGCCGGGCGGCGTGTCTGTGCTGCCCGGCTCCATGACGAGCTGAAGAGCAGACAGTGAACAATCTTGAACTGAATTCACCACGAGACTTGACAGCGGAGCCTGACCTCGCATGGGGCGGCCGGCTCCCGGCTGGCGACTCGGCGCACGTCCGAGCCGACGGGGTCCGGGTCGTGCTGGGCGGGCGGGTGGTCCTGTCCGACGTCGACGTAACCGTCTCGGCCGGCTCTCGCCTGGCCATCGTCGGCGAGAACGGCCGCGGCAAGACGACGTTGCTGCACGCGCTGGCCGGCATGATTCCGCCCGACCAGGGCACGGTGGAGCGGATCGGCACGATCGGGGTCGTCCGGCAGGCGCTGGGAGCGCGCCGCGGCGAGACGGTGGGCACCCTCGTGATGGGCGCGATGCGGGAGCCCCAACGCGCGCTGCGGGCGCTCGACGACGCGACGACCGCGATCACCGAGGGCAGGGCAGGCGCGGACACCGCTTACGCCGCCGCACTCGACGCGGCTACCCGACTGGATGCCTGGGACGCGGAACGCCGCGTCGACGTCGCGTTGGCAGGGCTCGACGCCTGCACCGATCGGGGGCGCCCGCTGTCGACGTTGTCGGTCGGTCAGCGCTACCGGGTCCGCCTGGCGTGCGTCCTGGGAGCGCACCACGACCTGCTGATGCTGGACGAGCCGACCAACCACCTCGACGCCGACAGCCTGTCATTCCTCACCACCCGGCTTCGTGGGCATCCGGGCGGGGTGGTGGTCGTAACCCACGACCGTGCCCTGCTGCGGGGCGTGGCCGAGGAGTTCCTGGACCTCGACCCCAGTGAGGACGGGCGACCGCGCTTGTTCGCTGGCGGCTATGCCGGCTGGCAGGAGGGGCGCCGGCGTGAGCGTGAGCGCTGGGTGCGGGACCACGAGACGCAGCAGGCGGAACACCAGCGGCTGGCCGCCGCGGTGGACGAGGCACGGGACCGACTGAGCACGGGCTGGCGCCCGGAGAAGGGACACGGCAAACACCAGCGCCAGTCCCGCGCCCCTGGTGTCGTCCAGACGCTCCGGCGCCGGCAGGAAGCGCTTGCCGCCCACCGGGTCACCGTGCCGGAACCGCCGCTGCCACTGCGCTGGCCCGACGTGGGCACACGACCGGGGATGCGCGTCCTGCGGTGCGACCACGTCACCGTGACCGGGCGCTTCCACCAACCTGTCACGCTCACCCTCGACGGTGGGGACCGGCTGCTCGTGACCGGCCCCAACGGGGCAGGCAAGTCGACGCTGCTCGCGGTTCTGGCGGGAGACCTGGAACCCTCGACGGGGGAGGTCCGCCACCTCGCGCGGGCACGCGTCGCGCACCTCGGGCAGGAGGTGCCGGACTGGCCTCCGACCGTCCTCGCCCACGAGCTGTACGACCAGCATGTCGGCCGGCTGCAGTCCCGGGGGCACCTCAGCGACACCGACCGGCTGCCCCTGACCGCGACCAACCTCCTCGACAGGGAAGCCCTCCGCACGCCGGTCGGGCGGATGTCTCAGGGCCAGCAACGGAGGCTGGATCTCGCCCTGCGGCTCGCCGAGCGACCCGACCTGCTGATCCTCGACGAACCCACCAATCACCTGTCGGCTCCCCTGGTCGACGACCTGACCGCCGCCCTGCTGGAAACCCCGGCAGCGGTCGTCGTCGCCACCCATGACCGTCAGATGCTCAACGACCTCGCGGCATGGCCCGCCCTGTCACTCGCCATCGACCCCGGTGACCGGTCATGATCACGCGCCCCCGCATTCCCGTCCGCGGCCACCGACATGCGATCAGGCCAGCGGCGTGGGGACTCGGCCACCGGCGCCTGCCACTGACCGGGTGACCCGGCCGCGTCACCGCTGGCCGAGCGTGAGGTCTCCGGTGTCGGTGCGAGCTGCCGCCACCGGAGTCCCTCGCCGTGCCGCGACCCGTCGGGTCGGGGGACTCAGGCCACCCTGCCGTTGCCGCGTCGGTTCTCCGCCCGTACGCCGTAGCCGCCACTCGGACCGAGCATCCGGTGCGCGGCCTCGAGCCCGGTCAGCGCCGCCCCGTAGGCGGCGACCTCGCGCTGGAAGTGCTCGACCTTCGAATACCAGAACTTGAGTTCCGGATTCATGCTCTTCGAGTTGATGTAGTTGACGATGTCCTCGTCCGGGGTGATGCCCCGACGCGCGCAGCAACGGTCGAAGCGGGCCTTGGTCCGGTCGTACCGCTCGCTCATCGCCGCCAGGCTGGCTTCCGCCTCCAGCAGCTTGGCCTGGAGGTACACCACGTACTCGCGGGGGATCGAGGGGCTCGCGAGCGCCCGTCGGGTGGTGGTCAGCGCAGACATGACATCACCGGACCCGATGGTCGGTGGGACCGTGCCGCCTGCGGAGCACTCCGGCCGGCACCGACGGTCGACGAACGAATCCATTGTGGAATGGCATGGTGGCCCTCCTTCATCCGCTGCACTTGCGAGCGTCGCAGCGCCAGCGGTCAGGTCGGGTCGATCCGCTGGAGCCAGCCGGGCGACGTTGCCGCCAGCCACTGCGACGCAGTGACATGCTTCTACCCGGATGGGCGGCGGAATATGCCGGCCGCGGCCGCGGGCGCATCGACGACCGTGCCGAGCAGGAACGGCGTGACCAGCGACGAGATCGCGAACTGCCCGGTTTTCACCCCGGCGCTTGGCAGCGGGGCCCGTCCGGCTCGAGGCGCGGCCGACCAACGGCCGCTCAGGCGGGGTCGGTGGCGAGGAGGCCGTGCAGCAGGCTTCGTTGGGCGCGGTCGAAGAGGTCGGCGGCCGGGGCCACGGCGGGCGGCTGGCTGAGGGCGGCCACCAGATGCGGGTACGGGGTGAGGTCGAGGCCGGTGAACGTGAACGCCTCACCGGCCGTCCGCTTCCGGGCGAACAGGATGGAGATCCCGTTCATCACGCCGATCGCCTCGAACTTGGCCATCGGCGTCGCCGGAACCGGCTCCATGATCCGGAAACAGGCGTCGAAGAACGCCAGGGCCTCCGGGCCGACGGCGGACGCCCGCTGGCTCAGCTCGAACAGCCAGGGGTGCCGCTCGTGCACGGCCCGCTGGGCGCGGGCCATCCGCAGCATCGCGTCCAGCCAGTCGCCGTCCGGCTCCGGGTACGGCCGCAGCTCGGCGGCCACCCGGTCGGCCATCAGGTCGAGCAGGTCGTCCCGGGAGGAGAGGTACCGGTAGAGCGAGGCGGCCCCGGTCTCCAGTCGGGTGGCGACCGCCCGCATCGACACCGCCGTCAGCCCGTCGGCGTCCGCGATCGCGATCGCCGCCGCCACGATGTCGTCGCGGCTGTGCGCCGGCGACGGTCCACGGGTGCCCCGTTCCGGTCGCCAGAAGATCGACTCGCGCTGACCGCGGCCCGGGGCTGCTCTGCTCACCGATCTACTGTAAACTGCAAACACCGTTCGCAGTTTCTGGACCGACACGGGAAGGCGGAACCTGATGGAACACATCCTCGCGCCGGACGGCGAGAAGCTCGTCCTGCACTCCACCGGCACCGGCCCGGACGTCGTGGTGGTCCACGGAGGCGGGGTCACCATCGAGCCCTACCGCCGCCTGGCGGCAGCGCTGGCCGACCGCTGCACCGTGTACCTCTACAACCGCCGGGGCCGGGCCGACGCCCCCGCACGCCGCCAGCCCTACACCGTGGAGCAGGAGATCGAGGACCTAGGCGCCGTGCTCGCGCACACCGGTGCCCGCGCCGTCCTCGGACACAGCTCCGGCGGGTTCATCGCGCTGCGCGCCGCGTTCACGCTGCCGATCGCGCGGCTCGCCCTCTACGACCCGGCGGTCTCCGTCAACGGCATCATGTCCGGGGCCTTTCTCCCCGCGGCGCGGGCGGCCCTCGCGGCCGGCGACACCGCACGCGCGATGGCCATCGTCGGCGCCGCCGGCAACCCACAGATGCCGACGTCCCGGCTGCCACTCGGCGTGCAGACCGCGATCTGCCGGCTGTTCCTGCGCACCCCCATCGGTCGCCAGATGGGCGAACTGCTCGGCATCACCCTCGACGAGACCCAGTTCGTCGCCGCCCACGACGGCCCGCCCGACCAGTACGCGGGTGTCACCGCCGACGTGCTGTTCGCCTACGGGCAGGCCGGACCACCGCACTACCCGAAGATCGCGGCGGCCCTGGCACCGGTCATGCCCCGGATGCGGGTGCTGCCGGTGCCACGCTCCGGGCACGACGGCGTCAACCGGGCCCCGGCCCGGCTCGTCGACCCCCTCGCCGAGTTCCTGGCTCCGGCGATCTGACACCCGGCCGGAGGGGCGCGTCCCGTGATCGGGACACCCCTCCGGCCGGCGCCGGAGCGTCACCGCGTCAGCTGGTGAACGCGAAGTACGCGCGGTACTGGAATCCGGTGTCGAGGGTGAGGACGAATTCGCGGCAGGTGCCGGCCCAGGCCGGGTCGGTCTTCCACGGGTAGTTGTACTGGCCGTTGGCGTTGACCGACATCGCCGATCCGCCGGGGTTGGCGGCGGCGACCGGGATGGGCCGCGGGGTGACGGCGCCGTCCGGGCCGACGGTCGCCAGGGTGTCGCAGTCGACCAACCGGGAGTAGGGCGAGCCGCTGGCGAGGATGTCCAGGCCCCGGTTGGTGGCGAGCGCGAACCGCATCGGCACGGCGTCGCCGGCGCCGACGGTGTTGAGGGTGGGCTGTCCGGCCCGGTCGATGAAGTCACCGCGGCAGGACGGGTGGGTGTCGAACGCCTCGGTGTTGTCGTTGCGGCCGGTGGTGCCCTGGACGGCGCTGTGGCCGAGGCCGCGGCGGGCGAAGGAGGCCCAGATGGTGCAGGTGTTCTCGCCGCCGGTGAGGGCGGCGTCGGCGGCGATGATGGCATCGCGACCGGTGACGAAACCGGGGCGGCAGCCCTGCATCTTGAGGCCGTCGATGACGAGTTGGAGGGCGAGGTTGTTGCCGCCGGTGCGCCACGACTCGTAGACGTTCGGGTTGAACCCGTGCCGGTCGACGAGGTCCCAGGTCAGGTCCCACAGCATCGCCGCCCAGCCGTGGCCGATGCCGTGCGGGGCGGCCAGGGAGGTGCCCTCCAGCCAGCCGCCGGTCTTGATGCTGTCGTAGGTGAACGGCTGGATCTCCATGTTCCGCGAGTACGGCCGCGGCCGGATCCCGCCACCCACCCGGCTGTCCTGGAACAGCGCGTACTGCCCGTAACCGCGAGCGCCCTCCGGATCGTCGATCGCGGGGTTGAGCAGCGAGGTGATCGCGAGGAAGTCGCTCCAGCCCTCCCCCATCTGCTCCTCACCGGTGAGGCAGTTGACCGTCGCGCCACCGGTCAGCCGGTTGGAGACCCCGTGGCCGTACTCGTGGAAGATCGTCTCCGAGCGGAACGAGGCGTCCCGCATCGCCGGCCGGGCCAGGTTGCGGTGCACCCGGCCCGCGGCGGGCAGCCCCGCCCTGATGCTGTTGCCGTCGGCCTGGCTCACCATCACCGCGGGGATGCCGACCGCCGGGTTCATGGAGCCGCTCATCACCGCCGGGGCGCCCGCGACGTTGTTGACGACCACCACCGCTACCGCGCCGGCCGCCTCGGCGTTGACCACCTGCGCGTGGTAGTTGCAGCCGCTGCTGCGGTCGACCACGGCGATCGCCCCGCTGGGCAGGCTGTAGGCCGTGCAGCCGTCGCCGGTCGCCCCGACTCCGTCGTCGACCGCCACCACCTCGCCGGCGAAGCCGGCGCTGGTGGGCGCCGGGGTGAACCGGGCGTACTCCGCCTCGTAGGTGCCGGCGGTGGTCCCCGCGCCGATCGTCACGGCGTTCGGCAGGCCGAACTGGTTGCCCGGCCAGAGGAACATCTGCATCCGCGGGCGGCCACCGTCCAGCGCCGGCGTCGAGAAGTTGGCGTTGTTCTGGCCGGAGCCGTCGTGCGCCTCGCACTGCACGTCGTCGCCGCCGGTGCCACCTCGCTCGTAGTTGTTGACCTGGAAATTCCCGGACGCCTCGTCGAAGCCGTACCGGTAGGTCAGGTCGTGGACCATGTTGCACCAGTAGAACTGGTTCACCACCGCGGCCGGGGCGTACGTCTGCGGGTGCTCGTTCAGGTCGGCCGGGAAGTTGAAGGTGAGACCGGCTCCGCCCTCGGTCGCGCTGCCCGGGTCGACCTGGTTGTTGGCGTCCTTGTCGGTGTAGGCGTGCGCGTTGTTGCCCCGGGTGGTGGTGTGCTCGGCGCCCGGCGTGCCGTCGGTGTCGTGCCAGCCGTACGGCGAGGCGGTCCCGTCCGCCGGATTGGTCACCAGGCTCTGCGGGCCGTCGTTCGGGTCGCCCTTGGGGAACTCGAAGACGCGGTAGCTCGACCCGTCGTCGACCGGATTCGGCGGGGTCACCTTCGGGGTCGGGACGTTCGCGGTGGCCACGGTCGGGGCCGCGGGCTCCCGACGGCCCAGCGTGCTGGCCAGGTCGGTGGGGCTGTCCTGGTGGGTCCAGTCGTCGGCGCCCAGCAGTTCGCCGGTCTCGGCGTCGACGGTGGCGTTCCACAGGTGCACGTCGGCGGAGTCGTCGATCACCAACTGCCAGGCCAGGCGCAGCCCGTCGGCGGTCGGCTGCCAGCCCAGCTTCGCCGGGATGGGCTGGTCGGAGATCCCGCTGCCGGAGACGACGGTGCGCTGGGCCGGGCCGCCGCTGCGGCTCATCACCCGCGGGTTGGTCGGGTCCGCCAGGTCGAGGCCGTCGGCCGCCGCCGCCACCGCCTCGACCGGATCCAGGGACGCGGTGCCGGAGACCGCGTCGGAGAGGCCGGATACCAGGGTGTCGCCGACGAAGACGACGCTGCCGTCGCGGGCGATGGTGACGGTGGCGGTGGCGCCGAAGACCTCCAGGTCCTTGTGGCGCTGCGCCAGGTTGACGTGGGTCACGCCGTTGTGCCGGCTGGGGTAGCTGGAGGCCACCGCCAGGTCGGTGAGGTCCACGTCGCGGACGCCGTACTCGGCCGGATGCGCCCGCAGATAGCTGACGGCGATGTCGTCGGGCGCGCCCTGGTTGGGGCCGGTGAGGAAGAGCCGGTTCGTCGGGCCAGCCCCGTCGGGGGCGGCGCCGGCGGGTGTCGCGGTGAACGGTGTCAGGGCCGCGACGAGGGTCGTGGACAGCAGCACGGCGGCGTTTCGTCGGCCACGGGCTGGACGGGAGGATGGGGGCACCGCTGCTCCTTCGGGGGGTGGGAAAGACAGCATGGAGCGCCGGCTCACGACCGCCGCAGCGATCCGCCGCGCTCGTCCGCGGCGCCCGCCCACCCGGCCGTCACGTGCGGTAGTCGGGCGGATGCGAGGTGAATTGCACCGACGCTACGGTGCGGCCCGCGGCCGATCATCCGACGAGTGGCGAAACATTCCCGGCGGCAGGTCCTACGCCTGTCGCGGAACCACCGCCCTCGGTGTCGCGCCGGCGCTGCCGGTCGGTCGTGAAGGGATGGCCGGCGGCGGAGAGCTGCCCGTCGACGACCGGTAGGTGGGGGCGGCCCGACGCGTCGGGCCGCCCCCACCTCGTTCGATGGTGCGGGAGGGATCAGAACCCGAGGACGGCCCTGCCCCCGACCACCGGCAGCCGCAGCTCGCTGTGGTTCGGCGCGACCCGCAGCTCGGTGCCGCCGAGCGGCAGCAGGGTGTACTCCTGGTCGCTGGAGAAGACGACCACGCCGATCCGGTGCCCCGCCGGAAAGACGTAGTCCTTCGGTTCCAGGGTCCACCGGTAGTCGTACAGCTTGCCCTGCTTCACCGGCTCGGTGCGGGACGGACCCTTGCGGTTCTGCGGGTCCATCCAGCCCCGGGTCACCACCCTCGGCGCGGCGGTCGATCCGGCGGGGCCGTAGTCCACCAGGTACACGGTGAGGTTCGCGTCCGGCTTGTTGTCGATCGCCATCCGCAGCCGCATCTCCGGGCGCCCGGAGATCCGGACGTCCTGGGTCAGCACCGGGGAGCGGTAGGCGAGCCGGTTCTGACTCGCCGCGTCCGGATCGGCCACCAGGGTGTCCGGGTGGACGGTCCGGCCCTGGTCGACGAAGCCCTGCTCGACCTTGGCCCTCGGCCGCCTGCCGGTGGTGAGCGTGCCGGGGTCGGTGGCGCTGGTCGCGGAGAGCTTCAGCGCGACCTCGCGGGCACCCGGGTCGGGCCAGTTGGCGTACGTGGTGTACACCCGGTCCTCCCGCTGCAGCACGGCGGTCGGCTCGTCCATGATCCCGTTGCGCACGTTCCACAACCAGTAGTCGAACCAGCGGTTCTCGGTCTGCTTGTAGGTCCACGTCCGGCCGTCGGGCAGGGTCACCGACGCGTTGCTGCCCGGGCCGCCGTGCCCACCCTGGTGCAGCCAGATCCTGCGCGGTACGTCGCGCCGGGCCAGTTCGTCCCACCAGCCGGCGAAGTGCTCGGTCTTCACGTTCCAGTCGTTGAGGCCGTGCACGACGAAGACGCTCGCCTCCACATCGCGGGCGTCGAGGTGGTCGCGATCCCGCCAGAACGTCGAGTAGTCGCCGGTGAGCCGGTCCTGCTCCTCGGTGAGCCTGGCGATCTCGTCGGCGCAGGGCCCCTCGGCGCGGGCCTGGCCGGCGGTGAACTGGGCCAGGATGTCGGTGTCCTCGCCCTGGAACGTCCCGGGGGCGACCACCAGACCGTTGGCCCGGTAGTAGTCGTACCAACTGCTGATCGCGGCGACCGGCACGATGGTCCTGAGCCCCTCGACCCCGGTGGTGGCCACCTGGTTGGGCAGCGTTCCGTTGTAGGAGACGCCGGTCATGCCGACCGCGCCGGTGGTCCAGTCGGCGGTGACCGGGGCGCCGCTCGCGTCGTACCCCTTCGCCCGCCCGTTGAGCCAGTCGATGACCGCCTTGGTGCCGAGCGTCTCGGCCTGGTCGCCGCTGGTCGGGCAGCCGTCCGAGTCACCCGTGCCGACGCTCTGGCCGAGCACCACCGCGTAGCCGCGCGGCACGTAGTAGTCGTCCAGCGAGCCGGGCAGGTTGGCCTTCGCCACCGCACGCTGGGTCTCCACGTCCCGCGTCCGCAGCCCGGATCGGGTCAGGCCGTTCTGCGGCAACTCGTCCACCAGCACACTCGGGTACGGCACGTCGCCCCAGACGTTCTTGCGGTACGGGCTGTGCTCGAAGATGACCGGCACCTTGAAGCCCTGGGTCGCGGTCTCCCGGGGCCGGGAGATGTCGATCGCCACCCGGTCGCGGCGGCCGTCGTGGTCGGTGTCCACCGAGGTCTGTAGGTACACCCGCTCCTCGATCGCGTCCGCGAGCGAGAACACCGGTTGGGTCATGCCGTCACTGACCACGATGCCGGGTGGTGTGCTGGCGGCGGGCTGGGCCGCCGCTGCCGCCGGGGCCGCGCTCAGGACCAATGCGCCGGACATGCCGACGCCGAGTAGTGCCAGATGCGGGGATCGACGCACGGGCGTCTCCCTTCGGTCGGGCTGCTGGCCGGAATCGGCCAGGCGGATCGCGAAGATCCATCCGTCCACATGCTAGGTCCGGTCGGCGCTCCCGTCGATCACCGTCGATCGGGCCGGGCCCGTCGTCCACAGTGGTCGGCGCTACTGCTCGGGTGGGACGCCTTGCAGTCCGTCCGGACCGTCACCACTCGGGCCAGGTCCCCGGCTCGGCGCCGCGAGCACGAGCAGTGCGATCGCGAGGACCAGCACCAGCGCCAGCACCGGCGCCGTGACCAGGCCGGGCGGCAGGGCCCGGCCGACCGCCACCGCGGCCGCCGCCTCGATGCGGTAGCCCGGCTCCAGGAAGGCGGGTTCGGCGTACGAGTGGAACTCGGACAGGACAACCGGCCGGACCGGCCCCACCGCCGTCAGGTCGGCGGTGAGCAGGGCTGCGGTCAGCAGCGACGCGCCCAGCGCGGCCGGGACGCCGAACCGCCACCGCCGACCGGCGGCCACCAGGAGCACCGTCAGTCCGGCGGCCACCGTCACCACGGTCGGCAGTTGAGCGCCGAGCGCGACCAGTCGCCGGGTCAGGCTCCCTCCGCCGATCCCGGTGAGCAGGATGACCGCCACCCCGGCGACGGCGGCCCAGGCGACCCACCGTGGCCACCGCGCGTCGGTCCGCGGCCGGTCGGCCAGCGTCACGATCGTGCCGCCACAGATCAGCGGTATCCCCAGCAACGCGGACCAGTGCTGGGTGAGCTGCGCCGACAACGCCTCACCCAGCCAGGCGAGATCCTCACCGAGGGAATACGGCCGCGCCGGGCTCAGCGGCGCGTAGAACGGCGTCAGGTACCTCGGCCCGCCCAGGTCCCGGCTCGCCAGCACGGCGCCGACCGCGAGCAGGCCGATGCCAGCCGCCACGGCGAGGCGGCCCCGCCCGGTGCCGAGCAGCACGATCGCGGCAAGGCCGGCCAGTGCCACGGCGGTCGCCTGCCCGGCGAGGACCAGCGCGTCCGACAGCGCGCCGAGTAGGAGCACCGCCGCCCCGCCGGCGACCACCGACCAGCAGACCGATTTCGGAGACAGCCGCACGGCGCACATCCAATCACGCCGGCCCGGTCGGCCCCGACCCCGAAGCCGGGCCGTCAGGTGATCCGGTCGCCGCTGGTTGGCGTCACGCGCCGAGGTCGTCGAGTTCGGCCCGGCCTTCGGCGGCCCGTTCGGGCAGGAGCAGCAGGGTGACGGCGCGTTCGAAGCGGGCGCCCACGCGCTCCCAGCCCCGCACGGCCGCGACGAGCGAGTCGCGGTCGCCGTGCCGCCGGCCCCGGGCGCGGTCCAGGCACGCGGCCGCCCAGTCGTTCTCGGCGCCCGCCGCGCCGGCGGCGGCGAGCCGGTCGTCCGCGTCGGGAAGGCCGGCGAGCACGGCGAGTTCGGCGGCGGCGGCGCGGGCGTACGTCTCGTGCCGGCCCCGTGGGAAGTCGCCGAAGGCGCGCTCGACCAGCGCGGCGGCCCCGGTGAACTCGCCGTTGTGCGCGGCGACGCGGGCGTCGACGAAGACCGCGAAGGAGGCGTTGTTCTGTACCAGGGCGGGGTTGGTGGCGCCGGTGGCCAGCACGGCGCGGGCCCGCCAGCGGCGGTAGCCGTCGAGGTCGCCGCGCAGGCCGTGGGCGAGGGCGACGGCGGAGACGCCCGGTGACATCCACGCCGCGGTCGGGCAGCCGGCCGCCTCCCAGCCGTGCCACATGGCGCGAGCGTGGTCGAGGGCCTCGTCCAGCCGGCCGAGCATCACCAGGGTCGGTACCAGCTTGCTGGTGGCCCGGTACGGGTGTGCGCCGAGCACCTCGTCGGCGAGGATCGTCTCGGCGGTGGCCAGTGCGGCCGGCAGGTCACCGGCGGCGAACGCGGAGAGCCAGGCGACGTGGAAGATGTCGAGGACCTCGGCGGCGTACCCGGGTCGGTGCCGGGGCATCAGCGCCAGCAGGTCGAGCCGTTGGCGGGCGAGCTGGTGGGCCTCGCGCAGCCGCCCGGTGCGGGCGGCCAGCGTGCCGGCCAGGTCGAGCCCGCCGCTGATCAGCACCGGGTCGCCGGTGGCCTCGGCCGCCCGTACGGCCCGTCCGGTCAGTGCGGGATCGGGGTCGGCCGGCGTCGGGCTGCCGCTCCAGGCCGCGGCGGCGGCCAGGTGGGCCGCCACCAGGGCGTCGCCGCTGTCGCCGGCCGCCGTCGCGTCCCGGATGAGTTGGTCCACCCGGTCGCGCGGCACCGGGTGGGTGAAGCCGGAGGGGAACCGGCGGGCCGTGACCACGGCACGAGCGAGCGCGATCGCCTCGCTGCGGCGGTCACCGGCTGCCCGGGCCCGTTCCGCGGCCTGCAGCAGCAGGTCGAACGCGCCGCTGGCGTGCCCGATGGTGTAGACCGCGTCGGACGCGGTGACCAGGTCGGCCGCGGCGGTCGCCGCCGGCGCGTGGTCGGCGGCGCGGCGGAAGTGGCTGATGGACTCGCGCAGGAACCGGCGGGCGTAGGTCAGCTCGCCCAGCGACCGGGCGAGCCGATGCGCCACCGGGTCGGGACCGGCCGGTGCGGCGGACAGCGCGGAGCGCAGGTCGTCGGCGACGACGTCGAACTCGTCGGCCCACGGGCCGTCGGCGAGGTCGATGCGGCCGGCCAGCGCGGCGGCGGTCCGCGCCGCCCACCGCAGGTGCCGGCGGCGTACGGCGGCCTGCTCGCCGCTGTCGGCCAGCTTCGCCGCGGCGTAGGCGCGGATCGTCTCCAGCATCCGCCACCGGCTGGTCGATCCCCGGTGGCGGACGACGAGGCTCCGGTCGGCCAGTCGGCCGAGCACGTCGGCGACGGACGCGGCGGCGTCCGCCGTCGGGTGGTCGCCGGACGGGACCGGTCCGCCGGCCCGCGCGTCGTCGGGCGCGGCGACGGCGACCGCGGCGACCAGGTCGAACCCGCCGTTGAACACCGACAGGCGTCGGAACATGTCCTGCTCGCTGCGGTGCAGCAGGTCGTGGCTCCAGTCCACCACCGCGCGCAGCGAGTGGTGCCGCTGGTCGTAGCCCCGGCCGCCGTCGAGCACCCGGAGGGAGTCGCTCAGTGCGGCGCGCAGGGTGTCGATGCCCAGGGACGCGGTGCGCGCGGCGGCGAGTTCGATGGCCAGCGGGATGCCGTCGAGCCGGGCGCAGATGTCGGCGACGGCCGCCGGTTCGCCGACCAGTCCCGGGTCGGCGGCGGCCGCCCGGTCCTGGAAGAGGCGCTCGGCGTCGGAGGCCAGGGGAAGCGGCCCGACCGCGACCGTCCGCTCGCCGGGCAGGCCGAGCCGTTGCCGGCTGGTCGCCAGCACGGTCACCTCGGGACACGCGGCCAGCACCCGGTCGACGAACTGCGCCACCGCGTCGACGAGGTGCTCGCAGTTGTCCAGCACGAGCAGTGCGCGCCGGCGGCCCAGGTCGTCGACGATGGCGTCCATGAGGGGCTGCTGGGGCCCCTCGCGGATCCCCAGCCGGGTCGCCACGGCCTGGGCGACGAAGCCGGCCTGGACGGCCACCAGATCGACGAAACCGCCGTGCCCGGGGTGGGCCTCGCGGCTCACCTCGATCGCCAGCCGTGTCTTGCCCACGCCGCCGGGGCCCACCAGGGTCACCAGCCGGGCGGCGTCCAGCGCGGTGAGGACGGCGTCCCGCTCGTGCGCCCGGCCGATGAAGCTGGTCCTCGGGGCGGGCAGCCCGGGCAGGGTGGCCGGTGCCGTGGTTCGCGGGCGGGCGATGCGAGCCAGCGCCAGCCGGTCGGTGACACCGAACTTCCGCAGCAGCGACGAGACGTGACTCTCCACCGTCCGTACCGAGATGAACAGCTTCGCGGCGATCTCGGCGTTGGTCAGCCGCTCGCCCAGCGCGGCCAGGACGTCCGCCTCCCGCCTGGAGATCGCCGGCGTGGTGTCGCTGCCCGTCATGTCCACCATCCTCGCCGAGCCGGGTCCGTGGTGGAAATCCGTGCTCACCACGGATGTCCGATGGGGACGGCGCTCGCATGCTGGATCCTGAACAGACCAGGAGATGGAGGTGACCGATGCCCGGCGGAGTGCTCAGCGAGGCGTACGCACGGCTGCACCGGAGCGGGCCGGAGTGGGGCGAGGACCAGTTGACCAACCATGGCCCGATGGCGGTGGAGGTGATGATCCGGCGCGGCTACGCGGCACAGGTGGACCGCTGGGTGGACCGTTACCTGGACCGCCTCGACGACCTGCCGACCTCGACCACCCCCATCGACGACCGGGGCTGGGCCGAGGCGCTCGGGGACGGCCGTCGGATCGGCGACTGGACCACGTACTTCACGCAGCGGCTCGCGCAGGGCCCGTGGCGGGAGGTGCTGGCCACCTGGTGGCCCCGCCTGCTGCCCGGCGTCCTGGCCGGCACCACCCACGGCGTGATCCGGGTGGGACACGCGGTCCGGGCACTGCTCGCCGGCGCGGACAACCCGGAGACGCTGGCCGAACTGGCGCACGGCCTGGCCTTCTGGGCCGCCCGCTACCGGAGCCTCCCGCCGGCCGCCCACCCCGCGGGTCGCCTCGACCCCGGCGCGGCGCTGGACGCGATGCACCGGATCCCGGTACAACGCGGCCGGGTCGCCGAGCGGCTCGGGCAACTCGCGGCGCTGCCCGGGTGGCCCGACGCGGTGGCGGCCCTGCGACCGGCCGCCGAACCGGAACAGGCCCGCGCCCGGTTGGCCGACCTGGTCACCGCAGCCACCGTCCGGTACCTCGCGCACGGTCACGCCAGTCCCGTGCTGCTGGTGCACACCGCGACCGCGCCCAACGCGGTGCTGCACACGCTACCCGCGCTGCCGCGCGAGCTGTGGGTACCGAGCGTCACCACGATGTGGACCACCACCGCGGCCATCACCGCCGCCTACGCGCCGCCCGCCGGGCCGCCCTCGCCCCCGGCCACCGACGTGCCCGACGGGCCGGACGCGGCGGCCGAGGTCGTCGACCGCGCCGTCCGCCACGGCGACGAGCACGTCATCAAGTTCACCGACACCGCCGCCGAGGTCTACACCCGCACCGGCAACCGGGACGCGCTCGCCGCGGCCGTCCACGTCACCACCCTCATCGACCCCGTCAACTGACACAGAGAGGCACCCCGTGCGCAAGTTCAAGCTGCAGGTCCAAACCACCGTCGACGGTTACATGGCCGGTCCGAACGGCGAGATGGACTGGATGACGTTCCCGTGGACCGACGACATCAGCGCCTACATCGACGCGCTGAGCAAGCCGGTCGACACCATCGTGCTGGGGCGCCGGCTCGCCGAGGGCTTCATCCCGGCCTGGGCGGCCGGCCCGCCCGGCGAGACCCGGGAGTCCATCGACTGGATGAACAACACGCCCAAGGTCGTGATCTCCAACAGCCTCGCGGAGTCGCCCTGGGAGAACGCCGTCGTCGCCGGCGGCGACCTCACCGAGACGATCAACGAGCTCAAGGCCCGGCCCGGCGGGGACATCATCACCTACGGAGGCGCCACGCTCGTCGCCGACCTGATCGCCAAGGGCCTGCTCGACGAACTGCACCTGTTCGTCAACCCGACCGCGATCGGCACCGGCCTGCCCGTGTTCCCCACCGACGGCACGTACCAGCGGCTGCGCCTGGTCACCGCGCAGCAGTTCGACTGCGGGATCACCGCGCTGCACTTCGCACCGAAGCAGTCGTGACACCGCGCGCTGCCCGGTGAGGCGGCAGCGGGGCGAGGGGAGCCGGCCGGGCTTCCCTCGCCGCGGTGCTCACACCGTCCCCGGCTCCCCGCTGCCCGGGTGGCCGAAAGTCGCTTGCCGCGCACGGCGTGCTCCGGGAGGGTGGTGTCCATGACGTTCTGACGGACAGCACCCCTTGCCCCCGCGCCCCACGGCACCGATCGGTGCCGTGCTGCCGTCCGCCCGCACTCTTTCAGCGAGAAGTGAGCGTCGTTGTCTCAGCACCACTCCCGGCCGGAGTCCGCACTGGCCACCGTCACCGTGTTCGCCTCCCCCACGAGCTGGATCGAGTCCGCCGCCCTCGCGCAGTGCCACCAGGTGGCCGCCCTCGACGGCATGCGCCACGTCGCCGCCATGCCGGATCTGCACCCCGGTAAGGGCGCCCCGATCGGCGCCGCCATGGCGTCGACCGTGTTGTACCCGTTCCTGGTGGGCTCCGACATCGGTTGCGGCATCGCTGTGTTCCCCGTCAAGCTCAAGCGCGCCGTACCCGAGAAGCTCGCCGCCCGGTTCCCCGACCTCGACCGCGCGCTCGACCCGGAGCGGGATGCCGACGACCCGGCCTGGGCCGTCGTGGCGGGCGATGTTCCCGCCGGTCACCTCGAAGGGCTCGGGACGGTCGGCCGGGGTAACCACTTCGTCGAGCTGGCGCGGATCGGGACCGTCTTCGAGCCGGGTCACGCGGCCCGGCTCGGGCTCGACGCCGGCGACCTCGTGCTCGTCGTCCACAGCGGCTCCCGAGGGCTGGGCGAGCGGATCCTGCGGGCACACACCGAGGTCCACGGCGCGGGTCCCGCCCCCGATGTCGCCGGCTACCTGGCGATGCATGACCAGGCCGTACGGTGGGGTTCGCTCAACCGGCGGCTGCTGGCCGCCCGGGTGGCCCACGCCCTGGGCGCCGAGCCCACCGAGCCGATCGTCGACCAGTGCCACAACCTGGTCGAGATCCGCGACGGGGTGTACCTGCACCGCAAGGGCGCCGCGCCGGGTGACGGCCGCGACGTGCTCGTCGCCGGTACCCGCGGCACCCCTTCCTACCTGGTGGCCGCCGACGCCGGCCCGGAGGCCAACCATTCCGTGGCGCACGGCGCGGGCCGCAAGATGTCCCGCACCGACGCCCTGCGCCGGGGTCGGGCCAAGCACACCGTCGAGGAACTGCGCCGCACCCCGGTGGGGTCGGTGGTGGTGTGCGGCGAACGGCAACTGCTCTTCGAGGAGGCGCCCTCGGCCTACAAGCGGATCGAGCAGGTGATCACCGACCTCGTCGACAATGGCCTCGCCACCCCCGTGGCCACCACGGTCCCCCTGGTCACCTACAAGACGCCCGACACCGGGTCCACGCCCCGACCGGACCGCCGGGACAACCGCCGCAGGCGGGGCCGGCCGTGACGGTCCACCTGCTGATGTCCGCCGGGCGCGGCCCGCAGGAGTGCGCCTGGGCGCTGGCCCGGCTGCTGTGCCGGCTGGAGGCCGACGCCACCCGGCAGGGCCTCACCACCCGCCGGGTGCAGACCGTTCCGGGTGACCGGCCCGACACCTACCGGTCGGTGCTGGTCCGGATCTCCGGCGCAGACGCCAGGGCGTTCGCCGCCTCGTGGACCGGGACGCTGTGCTGGCAGGCCCCCAGCCCGTACCGGGCGAGCAGCGGCCGGAAGAACTGGTACGTCATCGCCCGGCCGTGCCGGGTCGATTCGCCGGCCACCACGTTCGCGGAGGCGGATGTCGACGTGGTCGCCTGCCGTACCGGCGGCCCCGGCGGCCAGCACCGGAACAAGGCCAGCACGGCGGTACGGGCCACCCACCGCCCCTCCGGCATGGTGGTCGTGGTCGACACCGAGCGGCAGCTCAGCCTCAACCGCCGTATCGCCCTCCATCTGCTTCGTCAGCGCCTGGCGGACGGCGACGAGGCGGCACGGAGCGATCTCACCACCGCCCGGTGGCGCATCCACGACGAACTGGTCCGCGGCAACCCCACCCGGGTCGAACGTCCGGAACCGTCGGGACAGGACGCCGCGGCACGGCACCGGACGCCCCGGCGCCGACCGCAGGTCACCCGGCCGCACGTGCCGGGGTGACAGGCGCATCAGCGCACGCCGCTTGCCACGGCCCCGGTCAGGGACGGCCCGGCCGCCTGCGCGGCGGTGGACGCCATGGCCCGCAGCGTGTCCGCCGTCGCGGCGTCGGCCGCAAAGAACGTCTCGATGGAGATCTCGTCGAGCGTCACGTCCCGCGGTGAGCCGAACACCGTCGTCGTGTAGAGCAGCGCAAGCTCGCCGTACTCCGTGGCCAACCGCATCGGGACCACCAGGTCCTCCATTGGCGCCGCGCCGGCGCCCGTCGCGCCCTCCTCCGGCACCGGGTAGCTCTCCAGCTCGACCAGCAGCTCCGCCAGACCCTCCGCGGCGGTGCGGGCGAGCTGCCGGCGAACCCGGCGCAGCACGTGCGCGCGCCACTGCGCCAGATTCCGGATCTGCCGGGACAGGCCCTCCGGGTGCAGGGTCGCCCGCAGCACGTTGACCGGAGGCGTACGCAGCGCCTCCGGGACGCCGTACAGGAACGCCTCCGCGGCACGGTTGGCGGCCAACAGCTCCCAGCGCACGTTGACGGCGAGCGCCGGATTAGGCTCGTGGCCGGTGAGGACCGCCGTTACGGCGGCGCGTGCCGCACCGAGATCGGTGAACGCGCTTTCCGCGTGCACCGGCGCGAACCCGGCGGCCAGATAGAGCGCATTACGCTCCCGCAGCGGTACGTCGAGTTCGTCGCACAGTCGCTCGATCAGGCCACGGCTCGGGTTGGCGCGCCCGGTCTCGACGAAGCTCAGGTGCCGGGTGGACAGGTCGGCCGACAACGACACGTCGAGCTGCGACCGGCCCCGCCGCTCGCGCCACCGCCGGATCAGTAGGCCCACCGGCTCGGTCCTGGTCATGGCACCAGCCTCACCCAGGTGGCCGCCGCCGGGCAATGACCTCGTAGGTAATCGACACCGGCCGGGGCCGGGCCGCACGGTACGAGTGCGGCAGCCGCCGCACCAGACCGTCCACCGTGAAGGAAGAGGATCGGCAATGACCTCCAGCACCAGGTATGCGGAAGCCGTCGAACGTTACGTGCGGTTCTGGAACACCGGAGAGCCCGACCAGCAGCAGCGACTCGCCGTGGAGACCTTCACCGACGACATCCGGTACCACGCGGAGATCGGCGTCCTGACGGGCCGACAGGCGCTGATCGACTTTCACGACCAGTTCACCCAGCACGTGAGCACCGCGGTGTTCCAGGGTCGCGAGCAGCCGCAGATCCACCACGACCGGGCCCGACTGCGGTGGGAGATCGAGGTCCAGCAGGGGCAGTCCTTCGCCGCCGGGACCGACACGCTGGTGTTCGCCCCGGACGGCCGGATCAGCTCGGTCACCACGTTCCTGGACCGCGCGCCGGAAGGCTTCGACCCGCACGCCCACCACTGACGTCGGCGCCTGAGGCAGATGGCCGCGGGAGGATCCCGCGGCCATCTGCAGATCCGTCCGGCGGGTTCAGCTGTTGCGCAGCGGGGCGAGCGCGGTGCTCCAGGCCACGACCTGGTCGAGCGTGGTGGTGAGCGAGTCCTGGTGGAACTGGTTCGGCTTGAAGACGCTGAAGTTCTCGAAGTCGGTGAAGAGCGACAGCGCCACCTGGGACCGCACGTCGGCCATCTGCAGCTCGCCGGCGATCAGCCGCAGGTGCTCCACCGCCCGGGTGCCGCCGGCGGAGCCGTAGCTGACGAAGCCCACGGCCTTGTTGTTCCACTCGGCGTAGAGGAAGTCGATGGCGTTCTTCAGGGCACCCGAGGTGGAGTGGTTGTACTCCGGGGTGACCATCACGAACCCGTCGAACGACGCGATGGTGTTGGCCCAGCGCAGCGTGTGCGGCTGGGTGTACTGGCCCATCGCCGGCGGGTACGCCTCGTCGAGGTGCGGCAGCTGGTGGTCGAGCAGGTCGATGAGCTCGAACTCCGCGTCGGAACGCTGCTTGGCGACCTCGAGGACCCAGCGGGCGACGGCTTCGCCGTTACGCCCGGGGCGGGTGCTACCGAGGATGATCCCGATTCTGGTCATGGTGCTACCTCTCCGGATGTCCTTGCCTGGTCAAGCAGACGCTATCCGGTGTTTGCTTGGTCAAGCAACCAGGCCGCCTATGTTTGCGATCACAGCGGCCGTGACCGGACTGCCGGGCATTGCTCCGTCAAGCAACTAGCATGGTGGGCATGTCCGGTTCCCCAGCAGAGCCCCTGCAGCCGTTGAACCCCGAGGAGGAGGCGCTGGTTCGCTCCCTGGGCCGCGTCATCTACGTCCTGCCCAGAGTGATCGACGCCGACATGATGAGCGAGCACCAGCTGCCGTTCACCGAGTACAACGCGCTGCGGGTCCTCTCCGAGGCGCCCGACCGGCAGATGCGGATGAGTGAGCTAGCCGCTGCCTGCGAGCTGTCATTGAGCGGGATGACGCGCACGATCAACCGGCTGGAGTCCGAGGGCCTGGTCCAGCGGGTCAGGAGCGAGAAGGACGCCCGCGGTTGGAACGCCGTCCTCACCGACGCCGGCTTCGCCCGGCTGGAACAGGCCTGGCCGAGCCATCTGGCCAGTGTGCGTCGGCGGTTCCTCGACCACTTCGAGGGCATGGACCTCGTCGCGCTCGCCCGCGCGTTCCAGCGCGTCGGGACGGTCCGCTGACGCGTCCGCCCGCCCGCGCCGACCGCGGGCGCCGGGCGCGCGATGCGGCGGTCCGGCGCCCCGCGACCGCGGTCACTCGCCGGCGAGGAGCTGCTCGAACGGCGTCGGGTCGGCGAAGGGGTCGGTCTGGCTGCGCTTGTTCCGCCGGTCCACCTCGCGGGCCAGTTCGCCGGCCGCCCGGTCGATCCGGCGGACCAGCGAGCTCTGTGCGGTGTCGCCGGCACCCCAGTCCTCGGGAGCGGCGAACACCGCGGTCGGCACGACCACCGCGTGCAGGTAGGCGAAGAGCGGCCGCAGCGCGTGGTCCAGCACCAGCGAGTGCCGTCCGGTCCCCCCGGTGGCGGCGACCAACACCGGCTTGTCCACCAACGCGGTGTCGTCGAGGACGTCGACGAACATCTTGAAGAGCCCGTTGTACGACGCGCTGAACGTCGGCGTGACCGCGATCAGCGCGTCCGCGGCGGCGACGGTCTCGAGCACCCGCTGCAGCTCCTTCGACGGATAGCCGGCGAGCAGGTTGTTGACCAGGTCGTGCCCGTGGTCACGCAGCTCGATCAGCTCGACGTCGACCTCGGCCCCGAGCTGTTCCAGCTCGCGCCGGGCCGCGTCGGCGAGCCGCTCGGCGAGCATCCGGGTCGACGACGGCAGCCGCAGACCGGCCGACACGACTGCGATGGTGCGCTTCATCGGTCCTCCCCCGCCGCGGCGGCCTGCGCCGCGGCCTTCAGCGAGGCGTGCGTCGGGGCGTCCGGCACGTGGGCGGGACGGCCCACCGCGAACTCCTTGCGCAGCACCTGTACGACCTCCCCCAGCATCTCGATCTGCTCGAACACCGTCTTGCGCGGTACGCCGATCCCGTCGACGTTGAAGAGCTGGCGCTGGTAGTCGCCGTCCGCGTACTCCCGGAAGGCCAAGGTCCGGTCGATCACCTGCTGCGGGCTGCCGACCAGGAGCGCCGTCCGCTCCATCGTCTCCTCCAGCGACGGCCCGTGTCCGTAGGCCGCGGAGTTGTCGAAGTACGGGCGGAACTCGCGCACCGCGTCCTGCGAGTTGCGCCGCATGAACACCTGCGCGCCCAGGCCCACGATGGCCTGGTCCGCGGAGCCGTGCCCGTAGTGGGCGAACCGCCGGCGGTAGAGCCCGACCATCCGCTGGACGTGCTCCTTGGGCCAGAGCAGGTTGTTGTGCAGGAACCCGTCGCCGTAGTACGCGGCCTGCTCGGCGATCTCCGGGCTGCGGATCGAGCCGTGCCACACGAACGGGGGCACCCCGTCCAGCGGACGCGGCGTCGCGGTGAACGACTGCAACGGGGTACGGAACCGGCCCTTCCAGTCCACCACGTCCTCCCGCCACAACCGGCGCAGCAGGTCGTAGTTCTCGATCGCCAGCGGGATGCCGTTGCGGATGTCCTGCCCGAACCACGGGTAGACCGGGCCGGTGTTGCCCCGGCCCATCATCAGGTCCACCCGCCCGTCGGCCAGGTGCTGCAGCATCGCGTAGTCCTCGGCGATCTTCACCGGATCGTTGGTGGTGATCAGGGTGGTCGAGGTGGAGAGCACGATCCTGTCCGTCCGGGCCGCGACGTAACCCAGCATGGTGGTGGGCGACGAGGGCACGAACGGCGGGTTGTGGTGCTCACCGATGGCGAAGACGTCCAGGCCCACCTCCTCGGCCAGCTTCGCGTACTCCGTCACGGCCTTGATCCGCTCGTGCTCGGACGGCATCCGCCCGGTCACCGGGTCGCGCGCCAGGTCCCCCACACCGAAGATTCCGAACTGCATCTCAACTCGCCTGCCTCGCTCGTTCCGATCACGCTTGACGCCATCAGCAACCGGTGGCGGGCGAGGCAAATTCCTTGACCGTGCAACTACTTTTGTGGCGCAGCCGACTGCCACCCGTGGCGCACGCGTCGATCAGTCGGTCGCGGATCGCACCTGCACCGGCACCTGCAGCAGGTCCAGGCAGTTACGCCAGAGCGCTTCGAGCTGGGCCGGATCATTGAGCAGCTTCGCGAGCAGGGCGCGCCCCTCGATCTGGGCGACGATGGACCGTGCCGCGTCGCGCGCATCGACCGACCCGCCGGCCAGGCCGCGGTCCTTCGCCTCGACGACCACCTGCTCGATCAGGTCGATCTGGGCCTCGAAGATCTGCTGCAGCCGGCCACGGATCTTCTCGTCCTGGTTGCTGAGCTCGACGGCGAGGTTGCCGAAGAGGCAACCGACGACCAGCCCGGCCTGCCGCTGCCCGGCGCGCTGCACCTCCTCGGTGGCCTCGAACAGGTCGCGCAGGCGCCGGAGCGGATCGCGGTCACTGCTGAGCAGCTCGACCCACTGCCGCCGCTGGGCGTCCCAGTGCTCGTCGATGACCGTGAGCGCGAGCGCCTGCTTCGACTCGAAGAAGTAGTAGAAGCTGCCCTTCGGCACACCCGCCGTCGAGCAGATCTCGGCCACGCCCAGCGCCGAGTAGCCGCGCCGCTCGATCAGCGTCGCAGCCGCGTCGAGGAGCTTGTTCCGCGCGTCACTCGTCCGTCCCATGCCGCAGACGATACATGACCGGTCGGCTACCTTTTAGTCGACCAGTCGTCTAGTGGTCACCGTGGCTTCGGCCAACCAAGGGGGAAGGTTCATCATGGGCACCAATCAGGGACAGAAGGTCGTCCTGGTCACCGGCGCGTCCCAGGGCATCGGGGCCGGCCTGGTCACCGCGTACCGCAAGCTCGGCTACGGCGTCGTGGCGACCTCACGTTCGATCACCGCCGCCGACGACCCGGAGATCGTCACCGTCCGGGGTGACATCGCGGACGCCGACACCGCGGATCGGGTGATCGGGGCGGCGCTGGACCGCTTCGGCCGCGTCGACACCCTGGTGAACAACGCCGGCGTCTTCGTCGCCAAGCCGTTCACCGACTACACCGATGAGGACTTCGCCCTGCTCACCGGGGTCAACCTCGGCGGGTTCTTCAACCTCACCCGGCGCGTGCTGCCGCACCTGCTCGCGGCCGGCGGAGGCCACATCGTCACCATCACGACGAGCCTCGTGGACCAGCCCAACTCGAACGTGCCGTCCGTGCTCGCGTCGCTGACCAAGGGCGGGCTCAACTCCGCCACGAAGTCCCTGGCCATCGAGTATGCGAACCGCGGAGTACGGGTAAACGCGGTCGCCCCGGGGATCATCAAGACCCCGATGCACCCGGTCGAGTTCCACGAGACGTTCGCCGGCCTGCACCCGGTGGGCCGGATGGGCGAGACGAGCGACATCGTCGACGCCGTCCTCTACCTCGAGTCCGCTCCGTTCGTCACCGGCGAGATCCTGCACGTCGACGGCGGCCAGAACGCCGGTCACTGACGAGACCGCTACCTTCAGAAGGGACCAGACGATGCCGATCGTCACGATCCAGATCACCCGCGTGGGGACCACGCCCGGCGCGTCCGCGCCGACCGCCGAGGAGAAGGCGGCCCTCATCCACGGCGTGAGCAAGGTGCTCCTCGACGTGCTGAACAAGCCGATGGAGTCCACCTTCGTCGTCATCGACGAGGTCGAGACCGAGAACTGGGGCCGAGGCGGCCTTCCGGTGGAGCAGTTCCGGGAGCAGCAGCAGTCCGCGGAATAGCGGCGGAGGCGGCGTGACCCGACGCATCGGACCGGTCGGAGTCACGCCGCCCCGGCCCGGCGACACGCCTGGGGATGCCTCACGGCGCGGCGACGGAGATCGGCGCGCTGAGTCCGCCCTCGTTCCCGCTGCGATCCAGTCCGGACACGCAGTAGGAGAGCGGGCGGTCGGCCGGGGCGGTGCGGTCGACCCAGCCGGTCCCCCGGGCGGTGCCGACGAGCCGGGCCGCGTCGCCGTCGACGCGGTAGACGGCGAAGCTGGTGGCGCCGTCCCCGCGCCAGGTCAGCGCGACCCCGCCGGCGTCCGCGCGCCGCGCCTCGGTGACCACCGGTGCGGCCGGCGGCGCCGCCGGGAGCTGCACCATCACGGGCACCAGCGCCGGGCCGGCGTAGTGCGCCCGGCGGTAGCGGCTGACCGCGCCGAGCTTGTCGGCGCGCACCTGTCTGGCGCTGAAGTGCACGCTCCCGCTGACGCCGTGCCGGCGGTTGAGGGCGAGCTGCCGGTCCAGCTCGGCCGGGTCGCGCCAGGCGCCGCGCTCACCCACCCGGTAGTCGGCCTGGCCGATGTAGAGCTGCACCCGGGTCCCCTTCACCGTGGCCACCCACCACGGCAGCAGCTTGGCGTAGTCGGCCTTGTCGAACCCGACGTGCCAGTAGAGCTGCGGCACGACGTAGTCCAGCCACTGCTTCCGCACCCAGAGCCGGGTGTCGGCGTAGATGTCGTCGTAGCTCTGCAACCCGGCCGTCGCGGAGCCGGCCGGGTCGGTGCGCTTGTTGCGCCAGATGCCGAACGGGCTGATGCCGAACTTCACCCACGGCTTGATCGCCTTGATCCGCTCGCTCATCTCGCGGACCAGCGTGTTCACGTTGTCCCGGCGCCAGGCGTGCTTGTCGGCGAAGCGCCGGCCGTACCGGGCGAACGCCGCGTCGTCCGGAAAGTCCTGCCCGGCCTCCGGGTACGGGTAGAAGAAGTCGTCGAAGTGCACCCCGTCGACGTCGTACCGCTGGACCGCCTCCAGCATGGAATCCTCGACGAACCTGCGCGCCTCCGGAATGCCCGGGTTGAAGTAGAGGCGGCTGCCGGGCCGGTCGGCGCTGGGATAGGTGACCACCCAGTCGCGGTGGTGCCGCAGCGGGTGGTTCGGCGCGAGCTGGTCCAGCCTGGGGCCGGGCCCGCCCACCGTGGCCGGCTGCCCGCCGCGGTACGGGTTGAACCAGGCGTGGAACTCCAGGTTGCGGGCGTGCGCCTCGGCGACCATGAACTCCATCGGGTCCCAGCCCGGGTCGCGGCCGTCGCGGCGCCCGGTCAGCCACTCCGACCACGGCGCGTACGCCGACGGCCAGAGCGCGTCCCCGCTCGGCCGCACGTGCACGAAGACCGCGTTGTGGTTGTGCCGCACGGCCAGGTCCAGCCAGCTCCGGAACTCCGCCCGCACCGTCTCGGCGGGCAGCCCACGCCGGCTCGGCCAGTCGATGTTGTTCACCGTTGTGATCCACATGCCGCGCAGCTCACGGGGAGCCTGGGCCGGCCGGCCGGCGCAGTTGGGCGTGCCGCCCGCCGGGCCGAAAACGGCAGCGTCTCCCGGCTCCGGTGCGCCGCCGTCGCCGACGATCCGGTCCCGCAGCGACCACGCGCCGACCCCGACCGCCACGGCGAGCGCGACGACCACCGCGACGAGAGCTTGGGTACGGCGGGTGGCGGAAGCGGGTGACTCGGCGTCGGGCATTGCCACAGTCTGCCCAGTGCGGCCCACCGGGTGAACCGGTTGCCCGGTTACTTAACGGTCAGCTAAGCCGGTCCGTCGCACCGGCCGGACCCGGCCGGGCCCGACGCATCGGGGCCGGTCCAGGCCGCGTGTCAGGGGGCGCATCGGGTACTCCGCCGCAGCCTGTCAGCAGGAGCGATTCCGGTCCATCCACCTCACCGGGACGCCACTTGCCGCTCACCGGAGGAAACGCCTGATGAGTATCGCCGAATCGAGGCGGCTCTCGCCGAACGTCTCCCTGATCCTGCTCGCCTCGATCCTCGTGTCGTTCCTGGCCGCGGCGGCAGCGCCGACTCCCCTCTACGGCATCTACCAGGAGCGCTGGAACTTCTCGCCGATCGTCACGACCGTGGTGTTCGCCGTCTACGCCGTCGCGGTCCTGGCGTCCCTGCTCACGTTCGGCAAGCTGTCCGACCATGTCGGGCGGCGGCCGGTCCTGCTCGTCGCGATCGTGGTCCAGATGATCTCGCTGGTCGTCTTCATCGCCGCCAACGGTGTACCCGCGCTGCTGGCCGCCCGCGTCGTACAGGGGCTCGCGGCCGGCGCCGCCACCGGCGCCGTCGGTGCCGGCATGCTCGACATCAGCCGCGCCCGCGGCACGCTCGCGAACTCGGTCGCTCCCGGTATCGGAACCGGTACCGGTGCCCTGCTCTCGGCGCTGCTCATCCAGTTCCTGCCCGCGCCGACCCGACTGGTCTACGTCGTCCTGCTGGTGATCCTGCTGATCCAGGTCGTCGGCGTCGTGCTCATGCCGGAGACGGTCACGCCGATGAAGGGAGCCCTGCGGAGTCTGCGGCCGGAGATCAGCCTGCCGCACGCCGTGCGCGGGCTGGTACCGGTCGTCCTGCCGGTGGTCTTCGCCGTCTGGGCGCTGGCCGGCTTCTTCGGCGCGCTCGGTCCGGCGGTCGTGCGCGCCCTGATGAACACCTCGATCGTGACTGCCGGCCTGCTCCTTTTCGTCTTCGGCATCGTCGGGTCCATCACCGTCGTGCTGCTGCGCAACGCGGCCGCGCGAACCATGATGCTCGCCGGAATCGTCGCTCTCATCCTGGGCATGGCCATCACGCTGGTGTCGGTCACCACCGAATCCGTTCCCGGCTTCTTCGTCGGTCTCGCGCTCGGCGGCGTCGGCTTCGGTGGCGGTTTCCAGGGCAGCCTCAAGACGATCCTGCCACTGGTGGAGGCGCACGAACGCGGCAGCGTGCTCTCCCTGTTCTACATCGTCTGCTACGTCGGCTTCGGGCTGCCCACCGTCATCGCCGGCTTCCTCGTCGTCTACGGCGGCGGCCTGCCCCGGACCGCGAACGAGTACTCGGTCGCCGTCATCCTCCTCGCCCTGGTCGCCCTGCTCGGGCTGCGCAGGGCCGGCCGGACGTCACCCGGCTGACCCACGCGAGGAACCGGCCGAGGACCGGCGTGCGGCGTTGCGCGGCGTTTCGGCGCGGGCGGCCGGCGCTGCTGATCGTGCGGATACTCAGGTGGCCTCGGGGTCCATCCGCTCGACCCACTGCGCCCGCCAGGCCGGCGGTTCCCAGTGCTCCCCGAAGTAGATGCGCTCCCGGACGACCTTGCCGTCGCGGAACTCCATGATCCCCACGGCCATGATGGGCCGGTCGTCGTACCGGATGGTGTATTCGTTGACCCACAGGTCCCCGCAGCCGACGGTCCGGTGCAGGTGGAACTCCTGGCGGGCGGGGTAGCTGGACCTGACGGCGGTGATGTTGGCCTTGCCGCGGACGCGTTCGCCGCCCTGCGGCCACTCCAGCACCGCGTTGTCGGCGTAGATCTCGGAAGCGCGGGCGATCTCGTCGCCCGGCCCGCCGCCGGGTGCGCTGACGTTGGAGGCCTCGAAGTGGGCTTCGATCATCGCCCGGGCCACGGTCTCGTCCATAGCTCAACTTTCGTCCGAACGCGGGGACGCGGGGGCGCGCGCTCGGAGCGAGCACGCGCCCGGTGAGGATCAGGTGAAGCTGGCGCCGCCGTCGACGAGCAGCGACTGCCCGTTGAGGTAGGCGCCGTCGTCGGAGAAGAGGAAGGCCACCATGGCGGCGAGGTCCTCCGGCCTTCCCAGCCGCGGCGAGCGTACGGTCGCGAGCATCTGCTCGCGGAACTCCTCGGTGGTGGTCTCGAGCGCGGCGCCGGTCAGGATCACACCCGGCGACACGAGGTTGCTGCGAACGCCGTGCTTGCCGCCGAGCGTCGCGGTGTGCCGGGTCAGACCGACCAGCCCGCTCTTGGCCGCCTGGTAGGCGACGCGTTCGGGCTCGCCCAGCCATACCGCGCTCGACATGGTGTTGACGATCGAGCCGCCGCCCTGCTTCATCATGATCGGCAGCCCGTAGCGGATGCCGTACATGTAGCCGGTGAGGGTGACGTCGATGGTGTGCTTCCAGACATCGACCGGCACCGAGGTGACGTCGGTGTCCCGTCCGATGTTCCGCGGCGAGAGATCCGCGGCCACGTTGAACAGGCCGTGCAGGCCGCCGAACCGGTCGACGGTGAAGGTGACCAGGTCCCGGTAGGACTGCTCGTCGGTGATGTCGAAGCCTCGCGCCACGGCTGTTCCGCCGGCGGCGGTGATCTCGTCGACGACGGTCTGGGCGGCGGCCTGGTTCAGGTCCGCCGCGACGACCAGCATGCCTTCCTCCGCGAGGCGGACAGCTGTCGCTCCACCGATGTTGCCCGGCGCCGCACCGGCGACGAGGGCGACCTTGCCCTTGAGTCCACGCATTGTCCTATCCCTTTCGCTTGTCGTGACGCGGGAGAACCGCTGGATCACTTGGCCCGCAGCGGTGCGAGGGCCCGGCTCCAGGCCACGACCTGGTCGAGGGTGGCGTTCAGCGAGTCCCGCTGGAAGTCGCTGGGCTTGAAGACGCTGAAGTTCTCGAAGTCGGTGAAGAGCGACAGCGCCACCTGGGACCGCACGTCGGCCATCTGCAGCTCGCCGGCGATCAGCCGCAGGTGCTCCACCGCCCGGGTGCCGCCGGCGGAGCCGTAGCTGACGAAGCCCACGGCCTTGTTGTTCCACTCGCTGTAGAGGAAGTCGATCGCGTTCTTCAGCGCGCCGGAGGTGGAGTGGTTGTACTCCGGCGTCACCATCACGAACCCGTCGAACGACGCGATCGTGTTGGCCCACTCCAGCGTGTGGGGCTGCTGGTACTGGCCCATCGCCGGCGGGTACACCTCGTCCAGGTGCGGCAGCTTGTAGTCGAGCAGGTCGACGAGTTCGACCTCGACGTCCGCGCGCTGCTTGGCGACCTCGTACACCCACTGCCCCACGGCGGCGCCGTTCCGTCCCGGCCGGGTGCTGCCGATGATGATTCCGATCCTGGTCATCTGCGCTTCCTCCTCGTACCGGACACCCCGACGGATGTCCTTGCTTGGCGAAGCAACCGTACTCTTGCAAGTTGCTTCGTCAAGCAAGTAGAGTGCGCCTATGTCCACCGTCACATCGAATCCGACGCCCGTCCCCGAAGGGCTGCAACCGCTCGATCCGGACGAAGAGGCCGTGGTCCGGTCCCTCAATCGCGTGATGTACGCCCTCCCCCGCGCCATCGACGCCGACCTGCTCCGCGAGCAGCGGCTCCCCACCATCGACTACCTGGCGCTGATGCACCTCTCCGAGGCCCCTGACCGGCGGCTGCGGGTGAGCGAGGTCGCCGCCGCCTGCGAAATGTCGCTCAGTGGCATGAGCCGCGTCCTGCACCGACTGGAGAGCCAGGGGCTCATCCAGCGGGTCAGGTGCGCGGAGGACGCCCGGGGCTGGAACGCCGTCCTCACCGACGCCGGCCTCGCCCGCCTACAACGCGCCTGGCCCACCAACCTGGCCGCCGTGCGCAGACACTTCCTCGATCACCTGGCGGGCCTGGACCTCAAGGCGCTCGCCAAGGCCCTGCAGAACGTGGCCACCTCAGCCGGCGCGCCACCCACAAGCGGGTGACAGCCCGTGTCCGGCTCCTTGTGCCCTGACGATACCTAGAACTACTATGCATCAAGGCTCTAGGTACGGGTGCAGGGAGGTCTCGTGCGGGTCACCAAGGATCTCGTGGCCGCCTCGGCGACGCCGATGGTGCTGGGCATCCTCGTCGAGGGCGAGAGCTACGGCTACGCCATCCTCAGGCGGATCAACCAGATGTCCGGCGGTGAGCTGGACTGGACCGAGGGACTGCTCTACCCGTTGCTGCACCGGCTCGAGCGCCTCGGGCATGTGGAGTCGAGCTGGCAGTCGGTCGCCGGAGAGCGACGGCGCAAGTACTACCGCATCACCGACAGCGGCCGGGCCGAGCTCGCCGAACAACGCCGCCAGTGGGACACCGTCGTGGACGCCCTCAGGCAGATCTGGCTCGGCTCCGGCGACTTCAGGCCGTTGACCGCGATCCCGCTGGAGGGCCGGGCATGACCGCGCCGGACGAGCTGGAGGCCCAGTTCACTCAATGGCGGCAACACGTGCAGCGCCGCCCGGAGCTACGCCAGTCCGACGCCGAAGAGCTCGAGGACCACCTCCGGGGTTCCGTCGACGAGCTCATCGCCGTCGGCCTCCGCGCCGACGAGGCGTTCCTGGTCGCGATCAAACGCATGGGCAGCCTGAACGATCTGTCCCGCGAGTTCGCCCGGGAACACTCGGAACGGCTCTGGAAGCAACTGGTGCTGACCGGCGAGCCTGGCGGCCCGGTGGTGGACACCCGATCACGGCGTGACCTGCTGGCGATGGTCATCTGCGCGACGGGCGCGGCAGCGTCCGTCAAGGTGCCGGAACTGTTCGGGATGACCTTCGAAGAAGATGGCGCGCGCTATGCGACCAACGCCAGCCTGTTCGCGCTGCCCTGGCTGGCGGCCTTCCTGGCCTGGCGCCGTCATGCCAGCAGGGCGCTGATCGGGGCACTGCTGGCGTTGTTCGCACTCGGCGCCCTGGCGGCCAACGCCTACCCGCTCGCGGAGGACTCCCAGTCGGTGGTCCTCACCAGCATCCATCTCCCGATCGCCCTGTGGCTCGTGGTCGGTCTGGCCTACGTGGCCGACGATCTGCGCTCGTCACGCCGGCGCATGGACTTCATCCGCTTCACCGGCGAATGCTTCATCTACTACGTCCTCATCGCCCTGGGTGGCGGGGTGCTGACCGCGTTCATGTTCGGGACCTTCGAGGCGATCGGGATCTCCCCGGAAGACTTCGTCTCGAAGTGGCTGCTGCCCTGCGGCGCAGCCGCTGCGGTGGTGGTGGCCGGGTGGCTCGTCGAGGCCAAGCAGAGTGTCGTCGAGAACATCGCCCCCGTGCTCACGCGGCTGTTCACCCCGCTGTTCACCGCCGTGCTGCTGGCCTTCCTCGTTGCCCTCGGCTGGACCACCGCCGGCATCAACGTCGAGCGGGAAGCGCTGATCCTGTTCGACCTCCTGCTGGTCGTGGTGCTGGGGCTGCTGCTCTACTCGATCTCCGCCCGCGATCCGCTGGCCCCGCCCGGCCTGTTCGACAAGCTGCAGCTCGCCCTCGTGGTCAGCGCCCTCCTCATCGACCTGCTGGTGCTGGTGGAGATCACCGGGCGGATCACCGAGTACGGCACCACACCCAACAAGGCGGCGGCGCTCGGGGAGAACGTCATCCTGCTGGCCAATCTCGCCTGGTCGGCGTGGCTGGTGCTGGGGTTCGTCCGCCGGCGCACCCGGTTCGCGGCGCTGGAGCGCTGGCAGACCGGCTACCTACCGGTGTACGGCGCGTGGGCCTGGGTCGTGGTCCTGGTCTTTCCCCCGCTGTTCAACTACCTCTGACCGACCAGTTTCCGGACCTGCGCCGCTTCCGGAGACCCGAGTGACCCATCGCGCGTTACCAGGCATGGTCGCGGCCATAACGGGAATCGGAGGGCCGCGAGCAGCCGTGACGGAGGAGACGCGCCATGACGGACCCATCGCGCACCGGGTCGGATCGTGCCCGCCCGTCAGCGTCGCCGCAGCCGGCCGGGGACGTCGCGTCGGCCGGCGCGGGCTTCGCCGTCGTGGAAGTGTTCACCTCCCAGGGCTGCAACAGCTGCCCACCAGCCGAGGAACTGTTGAGCGAGATCGAGCGTGACGCCCGGAAGCGGGGACAGCCGGTCTTCGCCCTCGGATTCCACGTCGACTACTGGGACTACCTGGGCTGGGCCGATCCGTTGGCCGACGCGGCGTACACCGCGCGGCAGGAGGCGTACGCGCGCGCCTTCGGCACCGGGCGGTTGTACACCCCGCAGATGGTCGTCAACGGCACCGTCGAGTTCGTCGGTTCCGATCGTCGAGCGGCGGCGGACGCGATCGCGTCCGCCCTGACGGCTGCGGCCGTTACGCCGCTCACCCTGTCGGTCGAGGACGGCGCGGACGACGGGCGCCGGGTGGTGGTGAACTACCGGACCGAGCGGCCGCCGGCGCGGGCGGTGTTGAACGTGGCGATCGTGGAGCGGGGCCTGGAAAGCGAGGTCGCCCGGGGCGAGAACGCCGGGCGGACGCTGCGGCAGGACAACGTGGTGCGCGCCTTCGCGTCGGGGGGTCTGGACGCCGGGCCTGGGCGGGTGGAACTGGACCTGCCGCCGGATCTCGATCCGCGACACGCCTCGGTGGTCGGCTACGTGCAGAACGACGGCCACACGGCGATCGTCGGCGCCGCAGCCGTCGACCTGTCCGCCCAGCCGGCTTGAGAGCTGCGGTGTAGTCGGCCGGCGACGGCAGAGTCGACGTCGCCCGTCGCGGTCACTGCGGTTTGCGCACCTCGCCGGCCGTTCCGACAGGCTGGATCCGGGTCGGCCGGGGCAGGAGGAGATCCGCGGTCCGGGTCGACCGCGGGTCACCGGCTGAGTGATTCGAACTGGTTCGAAACACTCGGCCGCCGGGTGCGACGCCTGTTGACTGTGCCCCTGTTGAACCGCCCCGGATGTCGACGTACGCGGCCGTGCCGCCCGCCGAGGTGCCGCGGGCGGTCAGGTCCCGCCGCTCGCCGCGGCGTGGCACGCCGAGAGACACGGAGGCACCTTTGACCACCTCGCGATCGCGAGTCCTGGCGATGCTCGCCGCGCTCGTCCTCCTCACAACCGGAACCGCGTTCCTCGCCAACCCGCCGGCGCAGGCCGCGACCGGTACCTGCTCGGGCTCCAGGGTCGGTGGGTTCGACCTGTACGGGGACGTGGCCATCAACGGCTCGACGAGGTACGGGTATGTCGAGGTCTACTACAGCGGCGGGTACAACTGCGCACGAACGGTGTCGAGTTCGAACACCTGGGGCGTCAGCAAGGTCATGTCCGTCGAGCTGTGGGTCTGTTCGTCCGGCACCAGCAACTGCCGGTTGCTCGCGGCGGACGACCGGGACCACGGCACCTACCGGTACTACGCCGGACCGGTGACCGCCTACGCCGCCGGAAAATGCATCTGGGTGATCGGCAACATCTACTACCCGCCCACCGACTCCAACGCCGGCAACAACAAGGCGGGTTGGTGCGGCTGATGTCCGCGTGAGAGCCCGTCCGCCTCGTCGCGGGCGGGCTCAGCGGCACGGGAAGTTGCTCTTGGAGCAGGTCACCCCGGCGTTGTACGCATCGTTGAAGTGTGTGTAGTAGGCGTCGTAGAGCGGGTGGGCGGTGCCCGTCTCCGGTGCCATCTTGACGAAGATCTCGTCGTTCTCGTTGAGGGCGTCCTGGGTCCAGTTCTGGGACCCGGTGTAGATGCGGTACTGGTAGGCGCTGCCGTACCTGCCGTACGCCACGAAGAACTTGTCGTGCACCTTGTCCTTGCGACGGATGGCGACCCCGGCGTCGAGCAGCTCGTTGTAGACCGACTGGCTCATGGCGATGCCGCCCTCGGCGTTCGTGCCGATCGCCATCCAGACCCTGCACCCGGCGGAGCGGAACCGGGTGACGAGACCGACGATCTGCGGCCGGCCCGTGGTCACCGCCGCCATGCCGACGCGCAGCCGGCAGTCGGCGTCGGGGGTCAGGTCGTTGAGCCGGGTCACGATGGTGTCGGTCTGCCCCGCGCCTTCCGGGGACGCGTACACGTCGGCCGCGGCCGCCTGGTAGTAGCCCCGCCCGGAGGCGGAGTCGTAGTAGTCGTTGCCGCTGTAGTGCCGGCGGTTCCACATGTCGGCGAAGTTGGCGTTGAGCCCGGCGGCGAGCGTCGCGTCGCCGTAGACCGTGAGGGTGTTGTTGAACGCGTCCGGGCCGGTGGCGTAGGTGAGGTTGCTCGACCCGAACCAGACGACGTTGCCGCGGGCGACCCCGTTGGGATCGGTGGTGCTGGTGAAGGTGATCAGCTTGGTGTGCATGTCGCCCGCGGCGCTGGTGCTGATGCAGCCGTTGCCGCCACTGCTGTTCAGGCAGAACCGGTGGTTGGTCAGCTGCTTGATCTTCGCGATGGCGGAGTCGGTCGAGGTGGCGTTCTTGCCGTCGAGGATCACCATCACGGTGACGCCGCGGCTCTGGGCACGCAGCAGCGCGTCGGCGACGGAGTCCACGCTGAGGGAGTGGATCGCCCCGCGGACGGTGGAGCCGGCGGGCGCCGCGTCGATCAGCCGTTGCAGCTCGGTGATGATGGTGTAGTCGCGTCCCGCGGTCGGATCGGTGAAGTGCGCCCACACCGGGTAGCCGGCCAGGGTGGCCGACGCGGCGGAGACGCTCGACGCCTCGGGCGCGGCTGGTGCCGCTGCCGTTGGCGCGAGCACCGAGCACAACGCGACGAAAGAGCACACCAGCGTACGGCGGATCGTCACGCCCACCCGGCCCAAAGTCATAGACAGGGATGATTGTCGGGAATTTTCCGTACGTCAACGTCACCCGGCGGAATTCCCCATGAACGGCAACGGCCGTCCGGCGCGCCTCGGCCGAGGTTTCAGGTTGATCAACTCCGGGTACGTCTCCCGTAGCGACAGGTCCGGCAGACAGCCCGGACCAGGGTAAGACGCTGGATATGGAGCGAAAGGCAGGTCACTCAGTGGTGAATTCGTCCCTGAGGCGGACCAGGTTGAGGACGGTGGTGGTGATCCGGGACGGCTTGCGCAGCACCAGCGCACAGCCCTCCGCGGCGACGCGCCGGCGTACGGTCAGCAGTGCGGTGATCCCGGCGGCGCAGAAGAAGCTCACTCCGCTCAGGTCGAGCACCAGCACCGCGAGCGGTGGGCCGGCCATCACCTTGTCGACCAGGTCGACGAGCAGGTCGACCGTGTCCATGTCGAGTGGCCCCCGGACCTCCACCACCACCGCCGGTCCCTCCGCGGCGACCGCGAGGGACAGGATGGACTGGCGGGTGATTTCCGGCGGTGCCGGGTGCGGCGCCTGATGGACGGACATGAGACTGCTCCTCGGTGAGGACGTCTGGACCGGGTCGATCGGCCCACCGTGGGTGGGCGGCACTGGTCCTGGGCTCATGTCCGAACCCACCTCGACCCTAGCCGCGTCGCGCCCGATCCGCACCCCGCTCCTGCGGAGCGTGGGCTCCTGGGCGCTCAGACGCACCGGCCGGCGCTTCCCCGGGAAGTAAGCCAGGACGGTCACGTCACCTTCAGTGGAACCGAACGGACACATGGATTTCAGGAGGTAGCAGTGGTGTCCGATGCTGCTGAATCGCACCTGGCCTCCGCGTACGGCCGACTGCTGACCCTGCTCGCCGACTCACCCCACATCGATGTGTTCCTCGGCCAGGTCGTCGAGGTCGCGGCCGAGATGGTCTCCCCCGCCGTGGCCTGCGGACTGACGGTGCGCCGGGACGGCGGTGCCTTCACCGTCGCCGCCAGCGGCGACCTCGCCGCCCGGGCCGACGAGATCCAGTACGGCGCCGACGAGGGTCCCTGCCTCCAGGCGCTGCGCAGTGGACGGGTCGTCGAGGTCGTCGATCTGCGCGAGGACGGACGCTGGTGCCGCTACCGGGAACACGCGCTCCGGCTCGGCATCGCCAGCTCGCTGTCGCTGCCGATGACGGTCGACGGGGAGACCGTGGGCGCCTTGAACCTGTACGCCACCCACCCCGCCGCGTTCACCGAGCGAGCCCGCCAGCACGCCGTGGCGTTCGCCGACCAGGGGACGGCGGCGCTGACCGTCATCCTCCGCCAGGCCGACCAGGCCCTCCTGCACCAGCAGCTCACCGACGCGATGGCCTCCCGCAGCGTCATCGACCAGGCCCTCGGCGTGCTGATGGGTCAGCAGCGATGCACCGCCACGGAGGCGTTCGCCCTGCTCCGGCAGGCGTCCCAGCACCGCAACCGCAAGCTCCGCGACGTCGCCGCGGAGATCATCACGCAGGTGACCGGCACGTCCCCGCAGCCGGCTCCCGATTTCGTGGCGCCACGCCAACACACCTGACCACGGGTAACGGCCACCCGCCCGGCAAGCGACCCGCCGGGCGGGCCGGGCCTCACTCGGCCCAGGGCTGGAAGCCGGTCTGGAGGACGGCGTCCAGGAATGCCCGCAGTCGGACCGCCTCGTCGGCTCCGAACCGCTCCTCGAATCGGGCCTGCGCGGCTTGCCACAGCGGCAGGGCGGCATTCATACGGGCGAGACCCGCGGGCGTGATCGCCACGATCCTCGCGCGGCGGTCGCCGGTCGACGGCTCGACGGTCACCAGGCCCTCCCGCGTGAGCGGCTTGAGGTTTGTGGCCATCGTCGTGCGGTCCATGGAGATCATGTCAGCGAGGCTGGTGATCGTCATCTCTCCGCGAGCGCTGAGTTTCCGCAGGATGGTGAACTGCGTCGCACGAAGGCCGACCGGGCTGAGGGCCTTGTCGTAGGTCGCCGTGAGGTAGCGGGTGGCCTTGCGCAGTGCGAGGCAGTTGCACGGGTCGAGGTTCGTCAGGTGAGCACTCATGATCTCCTCCGGGCCTTCCCTCCTATGATAGGCGCATATGCGCCCAATGCGAAGGGCCGCCGGCGCCACCTTGCCGCTCCCCAGATACGAGCATATGCTCCTATCCGGTTCGAGCTGGAGGTACCCGCTCTCCAGGAGGGCCTGCCGGGCGTCTGCCTCCGCCTGGTCCTCCTCGCCCTTGCCCGCCCCTTCCACGGAGAGTCATGGAAACGCCCAACGGACACACCCCCGAGCGCGAGCGGACACCCTCCGCAGCGGCCGCGCCCTCCCGCCAGCCGGGTCAGGCCACCGGCGGCCTGCCGCCGGTGCGGGCCTGGCTTCAGCCGACCCTGATCGCCATGATCGTCGTGGCGGCCTTCATCGGCTGCTACATCGGTCTGCAGCGCGACCCCCAGCCCCACCAGGTGCCGATCGCGGTGACCGGACCGGAGCTGCCGGGCCAGATACGTCAGGCCCTCGGCGACAGCGTCGAGGTCCACCCGGCCGCCGACGCCGCAGCCGCGCGCCACGCCCTGGAACGCCACGAGGTGGTCGCCACGCTCAGCACCGACGGCCCGGGCCAACTGCGCCTGCAGATCGCGGGCGCGGACGGCCCGTCCACCACGACGGCGGTGAAGAACCTCGTCGGCGCCTACGCCAACAGTGCCGGCACGCACGTCACCGTCGAGGACGTCGTTCCCCTGAGCCACTTCGACGCCCGGGGACTGGCCGGCTTCTACATGGCGTTCGGCGTGACCCTGGCCGGTTTCGTCCTCGGCTCGAACGCCCTCGGCCTGGCCGGCCTCATGCGCCTGCGCCACCGGTTCTGGCTGCTGTCCGGCGCTTCCCTGGCCATCGGCACCCTCGCGGCGATCATCGCCGGCCCGATTCTGGAAGCCGTGCCGGCCCCGGTTCTCCCGCTGGTGTTCACGCTCGCCCTGCTGGCAGCCGCGGCCGCGCTCACCACCAAACTGCTCGGCACCTACTTCGGCCCGGTCGGAGTCCCGGTTGCCACCCTGCTGCTGCTCACCCTCGGCAACGCCACCAGCGGCGCCACCACAGGTGTCGACCTCCTGCCCGCCGCGGCCCGAGCCGTTTCCCCACTGCTGCCCCCGGGGGCGGCCGTGCGCGCCATCACCGACCTGAGCTACTTCCACGGCGCGCACGCCGTAGGCCCTGTGCTCACGCTCGCGCTGTGGGCCGTCCTCGCCGCGCTCCTGGTCGGCCTGCGTCCCCGCCTGACGCGGCGGCGGCCCGCCGCAGCCGCCGCCTGACCGCCCGCCCGTGGCGGGCCTCGTCGGCCGCCACCCGAGCATCACCCGGCCACTGAGGAGAGGATGCGATGCGACCAGCACCCCACGGCCCTGACCGCGCCGAAGCGACACGCCGCGCCCGGTTCGGCAAGCTGCCCCGGCGAATCCGTCCCGAGGACATGGTCGAGGAACGAGCAGCCACGCTGCCGGACCCGGCGCGGGACACCTACAACTCCGACGAGTGGCTCATCCGGCACAGCTGGTGAGCCACCCCGACCAGGCAATGGAGGATTCCGATGCGCCTTCGCAAACCCCTCATGACGGTGTCGATGGCGGTGCTCTCGCTGGCCGTCGCGATCGGTTGCTTCGCTCAGGCCGTCTGACCACCCCGGCACCGGTCGCTGTCGCCTGCCGACGCTGACGAATGCTTCAGCGGCGGCAGGCACGGTTTCCCAGCGGTCAGTCCTCGCGGTCCGGGTGAGTGAGAGGCGGCCGACACCTGCCCGGCTGGCCGAGGCTCGCATCCGCCCCGGCCGCGGGCTGGGCGGATAAAAAGTTTTGTTCGGTTCCTACAACTGGTGCCGCGCAGGGTTCGGTGGTTACGGCATGGCGCTGCCAGCCGGCAGGCGGAAAGGTGAGCGCTGCCGGAGGCCGGGGTCTCGCGGCGCGTACATCGTGGGTCTACCGGAGGGGTCGGTCGGGTGTTCAGCCGTATCGCCATCGTCAACCGTGGTGAGGCCGCGATGCGGCTCATCCACGCGGTCCGAGAGCTGGCCGCGAAGACCGGGATGCGGATCGAGACCGTCGCCCTGTACACCGACGTCGACCGCACCGCCACGTTCGTGCGCGAGGCGGACATCGCCTACGACCTCGGTCCCGCGTCCGCGCGCCCGTACCTTGACCTGACGAAGCTGGAGCGCGCGTTGGTCGAGACCGGGGCCGACGCCGCGTGGGTCGGCTGGGGCTTCGTCGCCGAGGACCCGGCGTTCGCGGAGCTGTGCGAGAAGGTCGGGGTCACCTTCGTCGGGCCGAACGCGGAGGCCATGCGCCAGCTCGGCGACAAGATCGGCGCGAAGCTGATCGCCGAAGAGGTCGGCGTGCCGGTCGCGCCGTGGAGCCGCGGCGCGGTCGAGACCCTGGACGCCGCGCTGGCGGCGGCGACCGAGATCGGTTACCCGCTGATGCTGAAGGCGACCGCCGGCGGCGGCGGACGCGGTATCCGCGTGGTCACGAACTCCGCCGAGCTCGCCGACGCGTACGAGCGCACCAGCCAGGAGGCGGCGCGCGCGTTCGGCAGCGGCGTCGTGTTCCTGGAGCGCCTGGTCACCGGTGCCCGGCACGTCGAGGTCCAGGTGATCGCCGACGGCCAGGGCACGGCGTGGGCGCTCGGTGTCCGCGACTGTTCGGTGCAGCGGCGCAACCAGAAGGTCATCGAGGAGTCGGCGTCGCCGGTGCTCAGCCCGGCACAGGCCGCCGAGCTCAAGGCGTCGGCCGAACGGCTGGCCGTCGCGGTCGGTTACCGGGGCGCGGCGACCGTCGAGTTCCTCTACCACCCTGGCGACCGGCTGTTCGCGTTCCTCGAGGTCAACACCCGCCTGCAGGTCGAGCACCCGATCACCGAGTCGACGACCGGGTTCGACCTGGTCAAGGCGCAGCTGCACGTCGCCGCGGGCGGGCGGCTCGAAGGCGAGCCGCCGGTGGAACGCGGGCACGCCATCGAGGCCCGGCTGAACGCCGAGGACCCGGACCGCGACTTCGCGCCCTCCCCAGGCCGGATCGCGCGGCTGGACCTGCCCGCCGGGCCGGGCATCCGGGTGGACACCGGCGTCAGCGAGGGTGACACCATCCCCGCCGACTTCGACTCGATGATCGCGAAGATCATCGCCTACGGTCGCGACCGCGACGAGGCGCTCGGCAGGCTGCGCCGGGCGATGGCGAACACCACGGTGATCATCGAGGGCGGCGCGACGAACAAGAGTTTCGTGCTCGACCTGCTCGACCAGCCCGAGGTCATCGACGCGAGCGCGGACACCGGTTGGATCGACCGCGTCCGCGGCGCGGGCCGGCTCATCGCGCACCGGCACTCCGCCGTCGCGCTGGCGGCCGCCGCCATCGAGGCGTACGAGGAGGAGGAACGCGCCGAGCGGCGGCGGCTGCTGTCGACGGCGTCCGGCGGGCGCCCGCAGGTGCAGCACGCCGGCGGCCGACCGCTGGACCTCAAGCTGCGTGGCGTCAGCTACCGCCTGCGCGTGGCACGGGTCGGCGCGCACCGATTCCGGGTCGGCATCGAAGCGGGCGGGGCCGTCCGCGCCGCCGACGTCGAGCTTGACCGCTTCGACCGGCACACCGGGCAGATCGTCGTCAACGGCGCCCGGTACCGCCTGCTCACCGGGACGCACGGGCCGATCCACCTAGTCGAGGTGGACGGGGTGACGCACCGGGTCAGCCGCGACGAGGGCGGTGTCGTCCGCTCACCCATGCCCGCGCTGGTCGTCGCCACGCCACTAGAGGTCGGCGCCGAAGTCGAGGCCGGCGCGCCGGTGCTGGTGCTGGAGGCCATGAAGATGGAGACGGTGCTGCGGGCGCCGTTCAAGGCGCGGCTGAAGGAATGCGCCGTCTCCGTGGGCAGCCAGGTGGAGGCCGGCGCGCCGTTGCTGCGGCTGGAGCCGCTGGCCGACCAGGCCGACGAGGCCGCGGCCGGCCCGGCCGCCGCGGCCGTCGAGCTGGACCTGCCCGCCGCGCCCGCCGAGATCCCGGCGCGCAAGCGCGCCACGCGCGGCCAGGAGGACCTGCGCGGTCTGCTGCTCGGTTTCGACGTCGACCCGCACGACGACGGCCGGGTGCTCGACGACTACCTGGCCGCACGCCGGGCGGCCACCGAGGACGGGTACCGGCCGCTGGCCGAGGAACTCGACCTCGTCAACGTGTTCGCCGACCTCGCCGAGCTGAGCCGCAACCGGCCGACCGGCGAGGACGGCGGCGACGCCCACGTGCACAGCGCCCGCGAGTACTTCCACACCTACCTGCAGAGCCTCGACGTCGAGCGGGCCGGCCTGCCGAGTTCGTTCCAGGCGAAGCTCGCCAAGGCGCTCGGGCACTACGGTGTCACCGACCTGGAGCGCTCCCCCGAACTCGAAGCCGCCGTGTTCCGGATCTTCCTCGCCCAGCAACGCGCGTCCGCCGACGCCACGGTCGTCGCGACGCTGCTGCGCACGTGGCTGCGGGAGTCGCCGCCGGACGAGACGCTGCGCGAGCCGGCGGGCCTCGCGCTGGAGCGGCTGGTGGCCGCGACGCAGGTCCGCTTCCCCGTGGTCGCCGACCTCGCCCGCGGCGTGGTGTTCGCCTGGTTCGCCCAGCCACTGCTGCGCCGCAACCGCGCCCGCGTCTACGCCCAGGTCCGCAGGCACCTGCGCCAGCTGGACGCGCAGCCGGACGCGCCGGACCGCGCCGAGCGGATCGCCGAGATGGTACGCAGCACCGAGCCGTTGGTTCGGCTGCTCGGCCAGCGGCTCGGGCGCGACCACCTCGACAACGCGGTCATGCTGGAAGTCCTGACCCGGCGGTACTACGGCAACAAGGGGCTCACCAGCGTCGGCACCCACGACGTCGCGGGTTGCCGGTTCGTGGTCGCCGAGCGCGCGGACTCGAGCGTGGTCTCGGCCGCGGTGAGCTTCGACGCGCTGGGCGGCGCGCTGCGTGGGCTGGCCGAGCTGGCAAGCGGCGAGGACGCCGTCGACGCCGACATCTACCTCGCCTGGGAGAGCCAGCCGGAGGACTTCGACGCGATGGTGGCCGCGCTGCTCGAGGTCGTCAACGCGCACCCGCTGCCGCCCCAGGTCCGCAGGGTCACCACCACCGTCGCCGGTCGAGGCGGAGCGGTGATGCACCACCACTTCACGTTCCGCCCGTCGAGCGCCGGGATGGCCGAGGAGCGGCTGATCCGCGGCCTGCACCCGTACATCGCGCAGCGGATGCAGCTGGAGCGGCTGCGCAAGTTCGACCTGACCCGGCTGCCGTCGGCGGACGAGGAGGTCTACCTCTTCCGATGCGTGGCGCGGGAGAACCCGTCCGACGAGCGTCTCGTCGCGTTCGCGCAGCTGCGCGACCTGACCGAACTGCGCGAGCACGACGGCCGGCTGGTCGCGCTGCCCACCGCCGAGGACACCGTCGCCGCGTGCCTCGACTCCATCCGCCGCGCGCAGTCGCGGCGTTCGTCGAAGACTCGGTTCAACACCAACCGGATCGTGGTCTACGTGTGGCCGCCGAGCGAGCTCACCCGCGAGGAGATGGAGATGATCGCCGGGCGAGTGCGGCCGACGACCGCAGGCGCCGGGCTGGAGGAGATCCTGTTCATCGCGCGGCAGCGTGACCGCACGACCGGCGAACTGACCAAGATCGCCGTACGGATCTCCTTCGGCGCCACGGGCGGCGCCGAGCTGACCATCGGCGAGCCGCCGGTCGAGCCGGTCGAGCCGCTCGACGACTACCGGCTGAAGGTGCTGCGGGCGAGCAGCCGCAACACGGTGTACCCGTACGAGCTGACCGGCCTGCTCGGCGACTTCGTCGAGCACGACCTCGACGACGACCATGCGCTGGTGCCGGTCGACCGGCCGAAGGGGCGCAACAGCGCGGCGATCGTCGCCGGCCTGGTCACCACGCCGACCCCACGGCACCCGCAGGGTGTCACCCGGGTGGTGCTGCTCGGCGACCCGACGAAGTCGCTGGGTGCGCTGTCGGAACCGGAGTGCCGCCGGGTGATCGCCGCGCTGGACCTGGCCGAGCGGATGCGGGTGCCGCTGGAGTGGTACGCGCTCTCCGCCGGCGCCCGGATCTCCATGACGTCGGGCACGGAGAACATGGACTGGGTGGCCGCGGCGCTCAAGCGGATCGTCGAGTTCACCCAGGACGGCGGTGAGATCAACATCGTGGTCGCGGGCATCAACGTCGGCGCGCAGCCGTACTGGAACGCCGAGGCGACGATGCTCATGCACACCAAGGGCGTCCTGGTGATGACGCCGGACTCGGCGATGGTGCTCACCGGCAAGCAGTCGCTCGACTTCTCCGGTGGCGTGTCCGCGGAGGACAACTTCGGCATCGGCGGCTACGACCGGGTGATGGGCCCCAACGGGCAGGCGCAGTACTGGGCGCCAAACCTCCCGGCCGCGCGGGACGTGCTGATGGCGCACTACGACCACACGTACGTCGCACCCGGCGAGGACGCGCCGCGGCGGGCGGACACCACCGACCCCACCGACCGGGACATCTCCGACTTCCCGCATGCCGTGGCCAGCAGCGACTTCACCACCGTCGGCGAGATCTTCTCCGCCGCGGCCAACCCGGAACGCAAGAAGCCGTTCGACATCCGGACGGTGATGCGGGCGCTCTCCGACCAGGACCACCCGGTGCTGGAACGTTGGGCGGGCATGGCCGACGCGGAGACCGCGGTCGTGCAGGACGTACACCTCGGCGGCATCCCGGTGTGCCTGCTCGGCATCGAGTCACGGGCGGTGCCCCGCCGTGGCTTCCCGCCCACCGACGGCCCGGACACCTACACCGCGGGCACGCTGTTCCCGCGGTCGTCGAAGAAGGCCGCCCGGGCGATCAACGCGGCCAGCGGCAACCGACCGCTGGTGGTGCTGGCGAACCTGTCGGGCTTCGACGGCTCGCCCGAGTCGATGCGAAAGCTGCAACTGGAGTACGGCGCCGAGATCGGCCGCGCGATCGTGAACTTCCGCGGGCCCATCGTGTTCTGCGTGATCTCCCGGTACCACGGCGGCGCGTTCGTGGTGTTCTCGAAGGCGCTGAACCCCAACATGACCGTGCTGGCCCTGGAAGGCTCGTTCGCGTCGGTGCTCGGCGGCGCACCCGCCGCCGCGGTGGTGTTCTCCGGCGACGTCGACGCCCGCACCGCCGCCGACCCGCGCGTACGCGATCTGGAGGCCCGCGTCGCGGCGGCCGCCGGCGCCGACCGCGCCGCGTTGACCGCGGAACTCGACGAGCTCCGCGCCTCGGTCCGCGCGGAGAAGCTCGGCGAGGTGGCCACGGAGTTCGACCGCGTGCACAACATCCAGCGTGCGGTCGAGGTCGGCTCGGTCGACGCGGTCATCCGGGCAGCCGAACTCCGTCCCCGCATCATCGAGGCCATCGACGCGCATCTGGGTTGACCCGCCGGGGGCGATCGTGGGGCCGGGTGGCGTCGGGAACGCGACCCGGCCTCGTTGATCGCCATCACCCCGTCGGCGGCGCTCCCGGCGTGGAGGGCAACGTGCGGAGCTGCCGGCGTGAGCTGACTCCGAGCTTGGTGAACACCTTGCCGAGGTGCCACTCGACCGTGCGTGGACTGATGAACAGCTGGGCGGCGATCTCCGAGTTGGTGTGCCCGTCTCTGGCCAGCCTGGCGATCTGGGCCTCCTGGCTGGTGAGTTCGGTGAGAGTTCCGGCCGTCCGCTTGCGTACGGTCTCGCCGGTGGCCAGCAGCTCCCTGCGGGCGCGCTCGGCGAACCCGTCGGCTCCGAGCCGGCTGAAGGCCTCGTAGGCGGTGCGTAGCTGGGTACGGCTTTCCTGGCGGCGGTGGTGGCGACGCAGCCACTCGCCGTAGAGCAGACGGGCGCGGGCCAGCTGGACGACGATCCGGCAGCGTCCGAGATGCTCGATCGCCTCCCGGTAGAGCGCGTCGGCCTCCTGGTCGTCGCTCAGCAGCGCGCGCGAGCAGGCCTCCACGCCCAGGGCCCACTCGGTGCCGCCCGCGCGGGTGCGTTCGGTGAGCTTGTCCAGCGCCGCCACGGCGGCCGCTGGCTGCCCGCTGCGGGCGGCCGCCTCGATCAGTTCGGCCAGTGCCCACCCGAAGAATCCCAGATCCTCGTACTGGCACGCGCGTGTCGCGGCCGCCAGCGCGGTGTCGTAGCGGCCGAGGCCGTTGTACAGCACCGCGGTTGCGTAATCGGCGAGGCTGAGAACGCGTCCCTCGCCCCGGGCGCCCACCTCGTCGATGGTGGTCTGGATGAGGTCACGTGCCTGGGGTTCCTGTGCACGCCAGGCGCTGAGCACCAGCGACGTGTACATCATGGGCACGCCGCCCGCCGCCTCCGAGATCGCTGTCGCTTCGTCGATCAGAACCGCCGCGGTATCGAATTCGCCGGCGTGCACGTGGAAGCCCGCCTTGTAGGTCAGCGCCATCGGGAGGACGGAGAGCGCACCCGTTTCGCGGGCGATGCGGACCGCGGCGCTCGCCATCTCGTGCCACGCGTCGTCGTCCCACATCTCCGGTGCGAGAGGCTCGGGTATCACCCGGAACGCCAGCCACAGCCAGCGCCGGTCCGCATCCGTCGCGCCAGATCTCTGCTCCTGCCGGACGATGTCCAGTGCCCGCCGGAGAGCGTCGACAGTGGACGCGCACCGATCGATGATCAAGCCGGCCATGCTGTCCAGCAGGACGTCGACCGTCCGCGGCGGGGTCGGCGGGGACGGTCCGGCGCGGACTGCCTCGGCCACCTCCCGCTGCCCGGCTCCTTCACTCAGCCGGCCGGCGAAGATCGCCGCGCCCACCGCTTCCAGCAGGGTGTCACGCGCAAGGGCCCCATCGAGAGGCGCGAGCCGGTGTGCGGCGTCGAGCAGAAGCCGCGGTGCGTTGGCGCAGCGTAGCTGGGAGAACACCAGCCGGGCTCGCAACCGCTCGAGTCGGGCCCGCTGCAGGTCGTCGAGGGGACCGGCCTCCGCGGCCGCCAACAGGCTGTCGGCCTGTTCCGTCCCGCCGGCGTCGATGTCGAGCTCAGCGGCGGCCAGCGCCCGGGCGACGCGTCGCGCGGGATCGGGCGTCAGCTCCGCCGCCCGCCGCAGGAACGAGGCGGCGGCAGCGGCTCCGCCCCGGCCTTGAGCCCGGTCAGCCGACCGCTCCAGGTCGACGGCGATGTTCTCATCGGGCCCGGTGGCGGCCTGAGCGCGATGCCACGCCCTGCGGTCGGGATCACGGTGGGGATCGGTGGCCTGTGCCAACGCTCGGTGCGCCGACCGGCGGTCGGGCGGAGGCGTCCGTCGGTAGACGGCGGAGCGCACCAGCGGATGGCGGAAGCGCACCCTGGCGCCGAACTCCACCAGCCCTGCGCTCTCGGCTGGCACCGCGGCGTCCACCGGGATCTCCTGCAGACCGGCTGCGCGCCACAGCAGGCCGCCGTCTCCGGTCGGCTCGGCCGCGGCGGTCACCAGAAGCCGCTGACTGTCCGGAGGCAGTGACCGGAACTGCTGATAACAGGCACTCTCGACGTGGCTCGCCAGGGCGTGCCTGCCGGGCAGCCCGTATCCGCCCGCCAGCTCAGCGGGTGCGAGCGCCTGCGGCAGATGCAGCAGGGCCATCGGATTGCCGTGCGCCTCGGCGACGATCCGATCCCGCACCAGCGGGTCGAGCGGCGCGCGGACGGCCGAAGCCAGCAGGGCACGCGCGTCGGGCTCGCTGAGGCCCTCGACGATCAACTCCGGCAGACCGGCCAGCTCACGATCGTCATCAGGCTTCCGCACGGCGAAGACCAACGCCACCGACTCGGCCATCAACCGCCTGGCGACGAACGCCAGCACCTGCATGGACCCGTCATCCAGCCACTGCGCGTCATCGACGAGGCAGGCCAGCGGCCGATCCTCGGCGGCGCAGGCCAGCAGAGTGAGCACCGCCAGGCCTACCAGGAACCGGTTGGGCGCCTCGCCCTCGCGTAGTCCGAACGCGACGGACAACGCATCGCGCTGCGGTCCGGGCAGCTCATGAAGCTGACCCAGCATGGGCGCGCAGAGCTGATGAAGGCCCGCGAACGGAAGCCCCATCTCCGACTCGATGCCCGCGACGCCAGCCGTACGGAACCCGACGGCCCGGCTGGCCGCGTACTCCAGCAACGCGGTCTTGCCGATCCCTGCCTCACCGCGAAGGACCAGGACCGCGCTGTTGCCCGACCGCGCGGTGGCCAGCACCCGCTCCAGCGCGGCCAACTCCGGGCCCCGGCCCCGCAGTTCGACCCGCGTATCGATGGCGGGCACCCCCCATGAGTCGATCTTCCTAGTCCGCGGCTGGGTAGGTCGTGCGGCCAATACGGTCATTTTACTCAGATCGGGTCTGCCTGCCTGGGCAAACCTCCACTCCGCCGCCGCAGGTAGCGGTGGCCGCAGACCGTACGTGCCTGGCGAAACCTCGCGGGTTCCGGCGCCGAACGCACCCGGGGTTTCAGCCACGGGCCCACACCCGGGGGTTTCCCTGGGGCGATGGACGTCCGCCGGCGCGATCGTGGACGGGCCAGCGACACAGGGTCGCTGACGAGCCATGAATCCGGCACCAGGAGGACCGATTTATGCGGAATTAGCACGAGTCCGGGCGGCGTCTTCACCCAGGATGCCCGTCCGAGAAAGAAGTCGGCGCACGCCGTTTTTGTCGCGGTAAGGCAATCCAACACAGCAAAGGAACACACATGTCTGCCACCCCGGAAACGCCAGCGATCCGGCCGTTCACGGTCGAGGTCCCCGAGGCGGAGCTCAAGGCGCTGCGCGAGCGCATCCTGGCCACGCGCTGGCCGGAGAAGGAGACCGTTGACGACCAGTCGCAGGGCCCGCAGCTCGCCATGATGCAGGAACTCGCGCGCTACTGGGCCACGGAGTACGACTGGCGCAAGGTCGAGGCGCGGCTGAACTCCCTGCCGCAGTTCATCACCGAGATCGACGGCGTGGACATTCACTTCGTCCACGTTCGCTCGAAGCACGAGAACGCCCTGCCGCTCATCGTCTCGCACGGCTGGCCGGGTTCGATCATCGAGCAGCTGAAGATCATCGAGCCGCTGACCGACCCGACGGCACACGGCGGCAGCGCAGAGGACGCCTTCCACGTCGTGATTCCGTCGATGCCCGGTTACGGGTACTCGGGCAAGCCGACGGAGACCGGCTGGGGCCCGGACCGCATCGGTCGTGCCTGGGTGCAGCTGATGAAGCGCCTCGGCTACGACCAGTTCGTGGCGCAGGGCGGCGACTGGGGCGCGATCGTCGTGGACCTGATGGCCGCGGAGGCGCCCGAGGGGCTGCTCGGTATCCACACCAACATGGCCGGCACGGTCCCGGCCGAGATCGACAACCTGTTCCAGAAGAACATCATCGGCGCCGCCAACGCGCTCGAGAATCTGCCAGCCGGCCTCTCCGACGAGGAGCGGCAGACGTGCGAGCAGCTGGACTTCGCGTGGAAGCACGTCACCTACGCCCTGCAGATGGCGGCTCGCCCGCAGACGCTGACCGGGTTGGCGGATTCGCCGGTCTTTCTGGCAGCTTGGATGTGCGACCATGACGCGGCGAGCCTGGCGCTGATCTCTCGGTCGTTCGCCGGGGTGCCCGAGGGCCTGACGCGCGACGACGTCCTCGACAACATCACCCACTTCTGGCTGACGAACTCGGGCGTCTCCGCAGCGCGGCTTTACGCGGAGAACACGTTCTCGTTCTGGGGCGTCAAGGGCACCAAGATCCCGGTTGCGGTGAGCGTCTTCCCGGACGAGATGTATCAGGCTCCGAAGAGCTGGGCAGAAAAGGCGTACCCCAAGCTCGTCCACTACAACAAGCTCGACAAGGGCGGGCACTTCGCGGCTTGGGAGCAGCCGAAGGCCCTCGTGGAGGAGGTCCGCGCGGGCTTCCGGTCGCTGCGCTAGATGACCGTGGCCGTCTGAACCGGCTCTAGCTCGGCGGGGCGGCCGAGTGGCTCCATCGCGAGTCCCTCGGCCGCCCCGAGCCGCGTCGCGCTGGTCGACGTCCCGACGCGTCGGCGCGGATCGTCTCGGGCTCGGGCAGGTCAGCGTGGCGGTACTCGCTGCGTTCTTCCGCGAGCTGATGATTCGTTTATCCGGTGCTGGCACGGCGCGACGCCTAGTTTCGACAGCAGGCACGGGTCAAGGGGGTTCACCATGAGCACGGCACAGCGCGTCGCGATCGTCACGGGAGGATCCCGTGGCATCGGCCGGCAGGTCGTACAGCGGCTGGCCGAGGACGGCTGCGCGGTCGTCGTCAACTACGCCGGCAACAAGGCCGACGCGGACGCGACCATGGCGACCCTGACCGGCGCCGGCGCCAGGGCGATCGCGGTCCAGGCCGACGTCGCCGACGAGAACGCGGTCAGCGCCCTGTTCGACGCCGCGGAGCGGGAGTTCGGCGGGATCGACGTGGTGGTGAACATGGCCGGCATCATGCCGATGGGCCGGCTGGTCGATCTCGACCTCGAGACCATCGACCGGGTGATCCGCACCAACCTGCGCGGTGCCCTCGTGGTCACCCAGCAGGCCGCCCGCCGGCTGCGCGCCGGTGGCGCCATCATCAACATCTCCAGCTCGATCACCAGGTTCAGCCGGCCCGGGTACGCCGCGTACGCCGCCACCAAGGGCGGAGTGGAGGCGATCACCCTGATCCTCGCCCGCGAACTGCGCGGCCGCGACATCACGGTCAACACGGTCGCCCCCGGCCCGGTCGCCACCCAACTGTTCCTGCGCGGCAAGGACGAGGAGACCATCGCCCGGATCGCCGCCGAGCCACCGCTGGAACGGATCGGCACCCCGGAGGACGTCGCCGAGGTCGTGGCGTTCCTCGCCGGCCCGGGCCGCTGGGTCAACGGCCAGGTGCTGTTCGCCAACGGCGGCGCCATCTGATCGGCTGAGCGCCCGCCGGTGTGGGGATGTCGAACCGCACACCTGGGCCGAAAGCGGAGTTCAAGCCCGGTTCGGTGGGTTCGGCGCTGTAGCTACCCTCCCCCGCGAACCTCCTCGCGGCTCGCTGTGATGGAGCGCGTCGACCGGGCGTCATGGGCGGAGATGTCCGGACGCCGAGGTCCCCACCGATTCGGGTCGGCAACGGATGGCGCGGGATGACTTGCGCGTAGCCGGGAACCCACGGGTCGTCCTGACAGCGGCTCAGCCGGGGATCTCCCGCTTCGAGGCGAGGCCCGGCAGTGGGCGAACCGTGTCGACGATCGAGGAGGTGTGGTGACCGCGACATCACGGCGGCCGACCCCTGCCGACCCGATGCCGGACGCACCGACCGGGCCGGGGGTTCCCAGCGGCGCCTGCCGGGACCTGCCGCCGGAACTGGGGCCCGACGCGGTCGGCGTGCTCGAGGGCCGCACCTTCATGTTCTCCGACGCCTCCGGAAACGTTCCGAGTGGCTCCATCGGCGGCCTGGTGCACGACGACACCCGGTTCCTCAACCACTGGGATTTGACGATCGACGACGCCGCGCTGCTCGTGCTCTCGTCGGGGACCGTCGACGCCTACTCGGCGGCGTTCTTCCTGGCCAACTCCGGCCTGCCCAACCTGCCCGCCAATCGGGTCGGGGTGCGACGGCAGCGCTTCGTCGGTGACGGCCTCTACGAACGGGTCGAGCTGCGGTACTTCGGGATCGAGCCGGTGACCATCCGACTGCGCCTGGCCGTCGGGACGGATTTCGCGGACCTTTTCGAGATCAAGGAGTCCGGCCGCGACCGCGCCCCGGACATCACCCGCCAGCACGAACCGGACGGCTCGGCACTCGCCTTCCGGTACCGCAACGGCAGCTACACGGCGTCGTTACGCGTCGAGGCCGACCCGCCGGCCGACCTGATCGACGGCGACACCCTCGTCTGGTCCGTACGCCTCGAGCGGGGACAGCGGTGGAGCTGCGACCTGAGCGTTCCGCTGCGCTGCGGCGAAGAGAACTATCGGCCGGTGGTGCGCGGGTTCGGCGAGGCGTTCGATCACGGGCCGCACGACCCGGCGACCCGATGGGCGGCGGAGAAACCGCATCTGCACGCGGATGCTGACCTGCTCCGCGACGTCTACCACAAGTCGGCGGTTGATCTCGTGTCGATGCGGATCGAGAAGACCGTCGCCGGGGAACCGGTTGTTCTGCTCGCCGCGGGCCTGCCGTGGTTTCTCACCGCCTTCGGTCGCGACACGCTGATCACCGCGTACCAGACCATGGCCTGTGGCTCGGAGGTCGCCCGGGGCACCCTGATCGTGCTGGCCACCCATCAGGCGAAGACGTACGACGACTTCACGGACCAGGAGCCGGGAAAGATCTTCCACGAGTACCGCTCGGGCGAGCTCACCCAGCTCGGACTCAAGCCCTACCACCCCTACTACGGCGGGGCGGACACCACCGCGCTGTGGCTGATCCTTCTGTCGGAGTACTGGCGGTGGACCGGGGACGCCGACCTCCTACACCGGCTGCGGGACAACGCCGAAGCCGCGCTGCGGTGGATCGACCGGTACGGCGACCGCGACGGCGACGGTTACGTCGAATACGCCACCCGCTCGACCCAGGGCCTGGGCAACCAGTGCTGGCGGGACTCCCCCGACGGCGTGCAGTACGCCGACGGGACGATCCCTGTCCTACCGATCGCCACCTGCGAGACGCAGGGCTACACGTACGACGCGAAACTGCGAATGGCCGAACTCGCCGGCGGCCCGTGGCAGGACCCCACCATGGCCCGGCGCCTACGGGCCGACGCCGCGCGACTCCGCGAGCGGTTCAACCGGGACTACTGGATCCCCGAGCGGGGTGGGTACTACGCCGTCGGTCTCGACGGTGACAAACGGCCCATCGACTCGATGACCTCCAACATGGGCCATCTGCTGTGGAGCGGCATAGTCCCCGACGACCGCGCCGGACAGGTCGCGCGACACCTGATGTCACCCGAGATGTTCTCCGGATGGGGTGTACGTACCCTTTCCACCGCCGATGTCGGCTACAACCCGATCGGCTACCACGTCGGCACGGTCTGGCCACACGACAACTCGATCATCGCTGCCGGGCTGACGCGCTACGGCTACCGCGACGAGGCCAACCGGATCGCGATGGCGATGCTGGAAGGCTCCCGCTACTCCGACCACCGGCTGCCCGAGGCGTTCTCCGGCTACGACCGGTCCTTCGGCCGCCAGCCCGTGCCGTACCCGACCGCCTGCAATCCCCAGGCCTGGGCCAGCGGGGCACCCCTGCTGTTCCTCCGCACGATGCTCGGCATCGAACCACGCGAGGGCCGACTCGTCGCCGACCCCCACGTCCCCGACGAACTCGGCTCGATCCGCCTGCACCAGGTGGCGGCGCTCGGACGACGGTGGAACATCGAAGCTGCAGGGTCCGAGGCCACCGTCTCCCCAGCCGACTAGGGGTACGTCTGGCTGGGCGACCGCCATCAGCTTCGAAAGGAGCCTGTTCGTCCGCACCGGACGCAGAAGGCAGGGAGAGCCCTGCCACTTTAGCGCGGTCTGCTGGAGCGGTTCCTCGCGCGGGGTCGATCGCCGGCACCCCAAGCCGCAACGTGACCGGCTGGCCAGCGCACATTCGTACGTCCTCGGCCTCCCGCAGGCCATCACCGATCGCCTGCTGGCCGAGCACTCCAGGACGCGTCCAACCTCGGCTGAAACTGGCCGCCGAGGTCAACGGCTGGGCGCCGCCGGGAGGGCTGCTGGACAGCTATCACACCGAACGGCACCCGGTGGCCGCCGACGTGCTGGACAACACCCGGAACGTAGAGCGGTCACGGCTGGGCACCATGCCGACGGTGGTGTGTCGGTCCGGATCAGCATGATCATGCGCAAGTGGACTGTCTTGTCGGTCCAGGCGCGTAGCGTCCAGATGTGTTCAGGACGGAGGAGAGAGATGATCGGTAGTAACGGCACCTCGGATTTCGAGCCCGCGGCCCGCGCGCTGGGAACGCTGCTGCGTGGAGTGACCGACGACCAGCTCACCGGTCCCACCCCCTGCGAGAGGTGGACGGTCGGTGATTTGCTCGACCACATCATGGGGCTGACGGTCGCGTTCCGGATAGCTGCTGAGAAGGGAGCCGAAGCCGCGCCGGCCGGCCCGGGCAACCCCTCGATGGCGAAGCTCGACCCGGAGTGTCGCACGCGCCTGCCGGTGCAGCTCGATGAGTTGGTTGCGGCGTGGCGTGAACCGGCCGCCTGGACGGGCGAAACAGCGGCGGGCGGGGTGGTGCTGCCGGCCGAGATCATGGGCATCGTCGCGCTGAACGAGCTGGTCGTCCACGGATGGGATCTCGCCATCGCGACCGGGCAGCCATACGACGCCGATAACCCGACCGTCGAGACGGTCTACCGCCTCGTGTCCCAGCAGGCGAGCAGCGACGGCACCCCCGGCCTGTTCGGGCCGTCGATTACCCAGCCCGCCGACGCTCCCCTGCTCGACCGGGTCCTCGGCCTCACCGGGCGCGATCCCGGCTGGAAGTCCTAGCATCCACACCGGGCGAGTGACGGCAGCCGGCGAGGGCCTCCGGTGACGGAGGGCTCCTGGAGCAAGCCCTTGGCCACGATGGCACGGTCGCGGACGCCGGCACAGGCGGCGGCATCGTGAAGTGCCGCCTTCCGTCATCCGAGGGTCAGGTACAACCATCAATCCTGTTCCAGTAGCAGCCGGGCGTAGTTGGCCATGGAGCGCTGATAGCGGGGCAGGTGTGGGGCGAGAGCGGCGACGGCGATGGAGACGGCCTCCCGCTCGCGGCCCACACTGGTCAATGCCAGCGCCAGCGTGGCACTGACCGCGTCGTCAAGTTCGTCGGAGGGTTGCTGCCGCTCCGCCATCAGCAGCTTGACGGATTCATCGGCGTGTCCGAGGTTGCGCAACGAACTGGCCAGTTGGATCACCGAGCGACGGCGGCGGACACCGGAGATACCGCCGGCCAATGCCGCCCGATACAACGGCACGGCCCTGTCGGAGTGGCCGGTGGAGTCGAAGGCGCAGGCTCGTTCGAAAGCCGCCACCGGGTGGCCTTCCGGCAGCTCAGCGGCGAGCGCTTCGACGCGCTCGCGGAAGCTCTCGGGGTCGTGGTCGTCGATGGTGGCCCACAGTTCGGCGCTACGCCGTTCCCAGTCAGGTGGTGTCGTCATGGTCGGATCATGAGCGGGGCGATAGGCTCCCCACCAGTGTTTCGGCGACCGCCGAATCATCGCGAACCCCGGGAGGGCGACCATCGCGATCACCCTGTGGTTCAGCCCCGCCGACTTGATGCGCTGCCGGTTCGCGGTGTCGCCGGTGCTGGAGACGATCGCCGCGATCCGCCTGACCACACCCGAGGATTCTCCGGGGTACCACCAGGGCTTCCTCGATTCGATAAGGCATCGTCTGGCCGCCCTGGACCTCCGCCCGATCACGCTGCTGCAACCCCGCCGCGGTTACAGCCCGGATTTCCTGTCCCCGCCGCCGACCACCGCACACCCCCGCTTCGAGGACGAGCTGGCGCGTATCGAGGCGACACCGCTTGACCGCGTGGCCGAAGAGATCGCCCGGTCACTTCGGGAGACGCGCGGCGCGGCGCGTACCGAGGTTGGGCGCCATCTGCTGGCCGACCCGGCCGACGCGCTGCGCCTGCTCACCGGAGTGATCCGGGACGTATGGGAGGAGGTGATCCAGCCGGTGTGGCCGAGGGTCCGCGCCTTGCTCGACGCCGACGTGGCCTACCAGAGCCGCCGGCTCGCCGACGGTGGCCTGGATCGCCTCTTCGCGGAGCTGCATCCACAGCTACGTTGGCACAACGGTGCGCTCACCCGCGCCGGCGGCGACGACGAACACCGCCACCTCGCCGGTGAAGGCCTGCTGCTCGTCCCGAGCGCGTTCAAGTTTGATCAGGTCTTGGTGATCCTCGACCCGCCGTGGCAACCCGCCGTGATCTATCCCGCTCGCGGCCTCGGTACCTTGTGGCAGTCAACCAAGGTCAAAGAGCTGGCGGCGGTAGGGCGCCTGATCGGGCGGAGCCGGGCGACCCTGCTGGCCGGGCTGGGCGAGCCCGCCACCACCACCGTGCTAGCCCACAGGCACGCCCTCGCGGCCGGGACCGTATCGCAGCACCTGATGGTTCTCCGCGACGCCGGCATGGTGGTGGGCGAGCGCCACGGGCACGAAATCCGTTACCGCCGTACGCCCTTGGGCACCGCCCTACTCAACCAGACCGCCTGACAAGCGACGTGCGGCAAACGCCGGCACCGGGCAGCGGCATGTCCGATGGCCGCGACAGGGGCAGATATCGGATTACCGAGGCACTACTGCTCGCAGCGACGACGCGCGACATGGACGGTGATGTCGGCGGCAATCTCGACCGTCTCAGGCAGGACTTGCATGATCCGGCTATATACCTGCTCTTGCTCCGAGGTCGGCAATTCGAGATAGGCCGAGATGGTGGAGAGCAGGCCGACGTAGTCGCGAGCGCTCATCGTGAAGCGGCGCTCAATCGTGGACTGCTGAACATCGGCGAACCACTCAGACCGTTGGAGTTCCGTACCCGGCCACTGCATGTCATGTCCCGGAGGCGTTCCGTCTGGCGACGGAACCTCGTCGCTCTCCATGAACGGTGCCCGGGCGGCGCGCACAGCTTCCTCCACCGCCGGGTCAGCCAGCTGGACTGGTCCACCGAACGAGGCAAACACGCCACCCGGCTCAATGAGCCCGGCCATGCGCGACCAGCGACCCTCCGGGTTCGTCCAGTGCAACGCCGCCGCCGCATACACCAGCCTGTAGCTCTCGCCCGATCGCAGGTCCTCGAACGCACCTTGCACAGTCTTGACGTCTGCTGGCACGTGCTTACGCAGCTCGGCGAGCATGGCCCCATCGGGCTCGGTCGCGGTGACGGTGACCCCTTGTCGAGCGAACAGACGAGTTGCTTTGCCGGTCCCAGCGCCAATCTCAAGGGCAGTCGGCACCGGCCGACCCGCGTACGTCATCACCATGTCGAAAAGCTCCGCGGGATACCCCGGCCGGAACCGTTCGTATGCTTCCGCCACGACTCCGAAGCTCAGGGCGCGACCAGACATGCCGAGCATCCTGACAGATGTGCGCGCTGGTCGAGCCCCGCCGCCGGGTCTGGTCGAACCTGTCACCAACGGTTCAGCGCGGCGGCCAACTGGGCCAGGGCGATATGGGCGGCGTCGAACAGGGCCAGTTTCCGCGGGAAGTTGTGGATGAGCCCCTGGTACCGGGTCGCCGTGACGGGAACGCCGGCCGCCAGCAGCGTGGCCGCGTACCGTTCGCCCTCGGCGGACAACAGGTCGAGCTCGGCGGTGATGACCACGGCGGGAGGCAGGCCGGTGAGGTCGGCCCGCAGTGGGTCCAGATCCGGCTGTGTTCGGTCCACGCCGGGTGGGGCGAACGCATCCCAGAAGAACCGCATCTCCTCCCGGTCCAGGCCGTACTCGTCCAGGTCCGGATAGTCGGCCGCGGGGTCGATGACCGGGCAGATGAGGAGCTGACCCGCAAGACGGACTCCCGCATCCCGGGCGCGCCGAGCGGTCACTGCCGCAAGGTGCCCTCCCGCGGAGTCACCGGCCACCGCTATCCGGCCCGGGTCGAGGCCGTGCCGAGCCGCCCCGGGCCCGCGCAGCCAGGCGAGCGCGCGCGCCATGTCGTCCACCGCGGCCGGGTACGGATGCTCGGGCGCGAGCCGGTAGTCCACCGAGAGCACGGCCCAGCCGGACGCGGCCGCCAGGTGCCGGCACAGCCCGTCGTGGGTGTCCACGCCGCCCATCACCCAGCCCCCGCCGTGGGCGTAGAGGACCACCGGCATCGCGTCGTCATCGCCGTCGCGGTAGAGGCGGGCGGGCACGCCGCCGGCGTCGACGGTGACCACGGACCGGATCGCCGGTGCGCTGCCCACCTCGGCCGGGGTCGCCTGCACCATGCTGAGCCGCGCCGCCGGCAGGGTCGCCCGGGTGAGCGGGACGCGCTGCTGGACCTGCATCGCCGCCCGTGCCTGCGGGTGCAGCCGGCTGGGATCCACCCGCTCAGTATCGCTTGCTCGGCGGTTGTCCACGTTGCCGACGCGGCGGTGTCGGATCGGCGGAGAGGCGGCTACGGTGTGGGCTGTGGATGAGCTTCTACCGGCCCTGCCCGAGGACTGGGAGCGGTGCCTTGCGGTGGCCGCACACCCGGACGACATCGAGTACGGCGCGGCCTCGGCGATCGCCCGCTGGACCGCACAGGGCAAGCAGGTCACCTACCTGCTGGCAACCCGGGGCGAAGCCGGGATCGACGGCATGCACCCGGACCAGGCCGCGCCGTTGCGCGAGGAGGAGCAGCGCGCCGGGGCCCGGGAGGTCGGCGTGGATGTCGTGGAGTTCCTCGACCACCGCGACGGGGTCGTCGAGTACGGTCCAGACCTGCGCCGCGACATCGTGCGGGCGATCCGTCGGCACCGGCCCGAGGTCATCGTCTCGGGCGCATTCACCGTACGCATGGTGGGCGGCATGACCAACCAGGCCGACCACCGGGCGGTGGGGCTGGCCACACTGGACGCCGCCCGCGACGCGGGCAACCGGTGGATCTTCCCGGAACTGGTGGACGAGGGGCTGCCGCCCTGGGGCGGCGTGCGCTACGTCTGCTTCGCGGGCGCCGAGCGCCCCACGCACGGCGTGGACGTCACCGGCGAGCCGCTGCAGCGCGGTATCGCCTCGCTGGCCGCGCACGCCGAGTACACCAGTGGCCTGGGCGTGGCCGGCCCTGAGCCCGGGCCGTTACTCACCTGGGCTGCCCGCCAGAGCGGGCCGGCGCTGGGCGTGGAGGCGGCGGTCCTGTTCGACGTGCACACCCTCACCTTCGAGGGCCCACCACCCTGGCTCTGAGCACGGTGTTGATCTTTGCATGCAGGGGACTTCCAGCCGCCGAGCGGCCATGGGAAGCTGCTGGCCGTGGAGGACAACACGGACAGACTTCATGACCTCCTCCTGGAGGTGGCCGATGTGCTGCGAACCGATGAGCCCGCGTGGAGCAGCGCAATGGCGTGACTCGGCCAGCGGTTGACTGAACCGGACACGGATCGTGACGGTCGACAGCGGGTTGTCCGGGACGTCCTCGGCCTCTACCGGCAAGGAATGGGCGGCTTCCAGGACATCGTCCTGCAGCGAGACGGCACGGCGTTGCCTGAGCAGCGGCAGCTCGACCGCCTCCGTTCTCTACTCTTCGAGGAGGCGCAACGACAGTTGGCCGGCGAGCCTCTCTAGCAGGCAGGTCGAGCGAGCATCTTGCCTCACGGCCAGCCACTGCAGCTGCGCCGGCGGCAACCGGCAGGCCGACCCGCCCGACCCTCGGACTCCGGCGCCGTCTGCGCGCCAGCGGCGCCGCCACTGGAAGACCGACTTGGTCGTCACCCGCAAGCTTGCCGCGATCTCCTTGGCGGCCGGTAGGTCCTGGCCGATCAGGCGAGCTGGGGCGCGCGAGACTCGTGGCGCGGTTCGAGCGAGATGTGCGGGGACAGCGCGCGGAGGAAGTCGGGCGCGTCGAAGATCTCGCCGGCGGAGGCGACGCCGCTCGTCCTCGTCTGACCGTCGAGAATGCGACGGACTGCTTCGACCGCCAGCGGTGCGCTGATGGCGTAGATGTCCTGGCCGCTGGCGACGACGCGTCGTTGCGTGTCGCCCGAGCGCACGATGACGTCGACGGTGAACGTCTGCGCGGACCGCCCGCGCTCGTCGACCGCGGTCGGTGGTGTGTCTGCGGCGGCCAGGTCCTTGGCCGCGTCGGTGGTCATGTACGTGCGCACCTCGGGGATGGACAGGTGGCTGGGAACGGTGACGACGTCGGCCATCGTGAACCCGCCGAGGACGGTCCGGGGGCCCATCGGAGCGGGAAAGTCCCATTCCAGGGCGGGCAGGTCGCTCTCGTCGACGTAATACTCCAGCCGGCCACGGGTGTAGCGGACACGTTGGCCGTCGCGCCGTTCCCGGGAGACGGTGCCGGAGGAGAGGGTCCCGGCCGTGGGGTGCCAGCTGCTCAGTCCGTACGCGACGTGCGCCTCGTCGGCCGCCGTCCAATCGCCCATCGCCGTCGTGACCAGCAGATCGCCAAGTCCGCCGAAGAAGGCCATCGCCGGGACCACCGCGACGCCTGCGGTCCGAGCGCGGTCGGTGAAGTGCGTGAAGGTGTCGAGGTTGGCCTCGATCTCGGCCGCTACATCCACGTACGGAATCCCGGTGCGCAGGGCGGCCTCGATCACGGGGGCCGCGGTCGAGGCGAACGGGCCGGCGCAGTTGACGACCGCGGCTGCGCCCTTCAATGCCTGGTCGAGCGAGGCCGGATCGTCGACCGACGCCACCCGGTATTCGAGCCCCGGATGCGACGCCGCCAGCGCCTGGAGCTTGCTCGGGTCGCGACCGAGGAGAAGCGGGACGAACCCGCGGTCGCGCAACTCCGTCACCACGAACCGCCCGGTGTGTCCGTACGCCCCGAACACCGCCACCGTCTGAGCCACCATCTGCAGTTCCTCCGTGCTCCCGAAAGATCGACTGAGGAGATCCTCTCCGCAGCGGCCGGCCCGGACGAGTGTCTGGAACGCCATGCCCCATACACTTTCGGACATGGCCACTGTCGCGCTCGCCGCCACCGACGGGATGCTGCACTTCGAGCTCGCCATGGCCTGCGAGGTCTTCGTCCGCGACCCTTCCGGTCTGGCAGACCCGTGGTACGACCTCGTGGTCTGCGGCCCGGGCCCGGTCGGGATCGGCAGATTCCGGATGGAACCTGACGACGGGCTGGACCGACTCGCCCGCGCCGACACCGTGATCATCCCCGCCGTCGAAGACATCGACGCGGACGTGCCACCCGACCTGCTCGACGCCGTCCGCGCAGCCCAAGAGGCGGGCGCTCGGATCGTCTCGCTGTGCACCGGCGCGTTCGTGCTGGCCGCCGCCGGGGTGCTGGACGGGCTGCGCGCGACCACACACTGGGCCCACACCGAGGCGCTGGCCGCCCGCTATCCCCGGGTGAAGGTCGACCCGGACGTGCTCTACGTCGACAACGGCAACGTCCTCGCCTCTGCCGGCAAGGCCGCCGCGATCGACCTGTGCCTGCACCTGATCCGCCGCGACCACGGCTCGACCGTCGCCAACTCCGTCGCCCGCCGCCTGGTCGTGCCGCCGCATCGCGCCGGCGGCCAGGCCCAGTTCGTCACCACGCCGGTGCCCGCCCGTGACGACCATCCCCTCGCCAACCTGTTCCCCTGGGCGATGGAGCGGCTGGACCGTCCGCTCAGCGTGGAGGAGCTGGCTCGCCAGGCGAACATGAGCTCGCGCAACCTGGCCCGCCACTTCAAGTCGGTAACAGGCACCACCCCGTTGCAGTGGCTGTCAACGCAGCGGATCCGCCGGGCCCAGGAACTGCTGGAGAACACCGACAACAGCATCGACGCCATCGCGCAGGCTGCTGGCATGGGAACCGCCACGACGCTGCGCCGACACTTCCACCGCACGGTCGGGGTGCCTCCGGACGCCTACCGTCGCACCTTCCGCAGCGCCCGACCCCCTTCTGGACCGTGAGGGGTGACGGCGCACCCCGAGCCTGGCGGCGATGGCTGCTGCGCCGCAGAGGCGGGCCAGTGTGGCTTCAGAGTGCAGCCGGTCGGGGTTGTCGCCGGCGGTGGTGAGCAGTTGGGCGGCGGCGTCCGTGCCGACGCCGAACAGAGCGTGCGTAGGGCCGCAGTCCGGGACCCCGAGTGTTGGAGGCCGGACTGCGGCCGTGTCGCGAGGGGTATTAGCTGGAGTAGCCGCGGGCGGCGATCCAGTTGGCCATCTTCTGGTCGGTCATCCAGTAGTGCTTCTCCGGGTCGTACGGGTCGGCGACCTTCAGCCTGTCACCGTCGTCGTCATATCCGACGATGGTCACGTAGTGCCCGCCGGGGAACACATGCTGCTCACCATCGGTGTCGACCCCGGTTCCCATGGTGTTGGCCACTACGCCCCGCTTGGCGTCGACCGCCTCAACCACGTCGGCACTTAGCTTGTCGACCTGCTCCGGCGTGGCGTTGACTCCGCCGATCTCCGTGGTCTCGTAGCCGCCACCGGTCACCTCGTTCAGTACCCGGGTGGTGTCATTGGCAGAGTTCGTGCCGGCCTCGGTCGTGCCCAACTTCTGGGCGACCTCCTTCTGACTCAGGACCTTGCCCTGCGTGGACAGGGCGATCCGGGTCGCCGCCGGGGCGCAGTAGTAGCCGTTCGGCTGCTTCTGGTAGTCGTGCTCCAGCACCCTATTGTCTTCGTCCGGAGGCGGCTGCGGCTGGGGCGGTTTAGGCGGCTCCGGCGGCGGCTGCGACTCGTGCGATAGCTGCACCGTAACGGCCGGCCTGTCCACTACCGGACTGGCGTGAGCGGCCATCGCCGGAGCGGCAACAGCGCCACCGGTGACCATGAGAGCAACGGACAGCGTGCTCTTTCGGAAACGTGATTTCATCGTCAAGCTCCCATCGGGTTGACGCCTCCGGAAGTCGGAGGCGCGGCACCGCGGGGAGAGAACGCCCGCGGTACGCCGTCGGTGCCTCGGACACTCCCGGCTTCCTGGCCTCACGACCGGCTTGCCGGGCTCTCGGCCAACGATTACCCGGCGCAGTTTCGTGAAAACACTGCGAACCTCGCGGAGTAGGAGGAGAATCACCGCCCTCCGGGCGGCCCCATCCGGCCGCATCCGCCATCCGTCGCATTGGTGGAAAATCGCCGGGACGACCTCTCCGCGTGCGTGGCGGAGTGTTTGCTCGCCAACACGCACACGCGCACCAGGTCGCCATCTGAGTCCGGCACGGGACGCCGGATGAGACGACAGTGCTGAGCCGTAGATGACCTATGGGCTGGGTAACCGGTCCTCAGAGAAGTGGCGGCGGCTCAGGCTCATCTCCCTACGGCAGGATGCTGACCCGCCTCGTCCTCAAGGCGCCGTCGCTGCGGGGCATTGAAGCGTTCTTGCGCCGCCCGTACGGCGTGAGCCCTTTCGGCTTGAGCACGGACAGGACCAGCGCCGTGAGCAGAAACGCCACCGCCGCTGCGGCGTGCACGACCGGAGACAGGCCGTTCATCCGGTCGAGGTCTGCGGGGAAGGCGGGAGCGCGGGCGCGGTCCGCCAGATAGGCCAGGGTCTGCATGTACAGCAACAGCACACCGACCGCGACGAGGTTCATCGCAACCTTCGCGATGATCCAGTGGTGCCGGAACAACCCCCACCTCGTGCCCAGTGCCTGGACGAGCCCAGTCAGCAGCGAGGCAAGGCCCAGTGGGACAAGGGCAAACCAGCCGACCACCTCCAGAAGGATGTAAGCAGCCCTGGCCGTATCCGTGTCACGAGTAGTCAGCCCCACCAGGCCCAGGACCATAGACGTCAAGATCGCGCCCAGCCAGCCAACCGAACACCCGACGTGGGCCACCAGACCGACCTTGCGCCCAAGCGGACTCATCCGCATGTCCAACATTCCCTGCGCTCGCTGTCCGGGACTGTTGGCATGCCCTCGACTGCGCTGGCAGCGGCACCACCGTGCATGTGCCGACTCGGCCCGTGACCACTGAGTAGCAGCACTGCGACCAGCAACAGGAACACCGCACCGACGACTGCCATCACCTTGAACCAGCGCGGTGCCCCACTGATCGCCGCCCCCGGCCCCGTGGCGGCCCGGCCGTCTGCCGCCACATCCGACGGCCTGCGTGAGGGGCCGTCGGGCTTGTGACCATCGCTGGGCGTCTCTTCGGTCATTGAACCTCCTCGCGTCTCACCAGCACCGCCTATGCTCGAGATTTTGCAAGACAGACCGTATAGCGTCAAGACAACATGACGCGCTGCGATCGCCTCGTATGCTGGAGCGGTGCCGAAGTTGTGGAACGACACGATCGAGGAGCACCGCCGGACGGTGCACGCCGCCATCCTCGACGCGGCGGCCCGCCTTGTGGCACAACATGGACTGGCCTCGGTGACGATGACGCAGATTGCGCAGGCCGCAGGGATTGGGCGAGCCACGCTGTACAAGTACTTCCCGGACGTCCAGGCGATCATGATGGCGTGGCACGAGCGTCAAGTCACCCGCCACCTTCACCAGCTGGCCACTGTCGGCCTCAATGCCGATGGCCCCGAGCAGCGCCTGCACGCCGTTCTGCATGCCTATGCCGCGATCCAGTACGAGCACCGTGACCACCCGCTCTCGGCGCTCCTGCATCACGGCTCTCATGTGGCTGACGCGCGGCAGCACCTGCGCGGTTTCCTCGCGGACTTGCTGACCGAAGCCGCCGCGGCAGGCCATGTCCGCGACGACGCCCCGCCTACCGAGCTGGCGGCTTACTGTCTGCACGCCCTGGATGCGGCCACCGAACTGTCGACCAAAGCCGCTGTCGAACGGCTTGTCGCCACCACGACCTCCGGGTTGCGACCCTAGGTCTGTCGCCTACCGGACGTGGCGTTGATTGCTTGCGGGCGCCGAACAAAACAGACAGTCGGCCGCCGAGCAGCAGCAGGCCGCCGAAGGCGACCGCGTAGGCGTTGGCGTTGAACAGCCACGATCATCCGATGTCCCAGGAGGCCAGGTGCACGCCGCAGTGCAGGCACCGGAACAGGTACGCCGTCGGCTCACCGGTGCCGTCCATCCGCCGCAGCATCTGGTCGGCCTGATCCGTCGGCCATCCGAGCCGGTGTAGATCGTCCCGGATCATCTCCAGCGCGTCAGGGTGGGCGCGCAGCTGCTCGTACCCGGCAGTGCCGAGAAACGCGCCGCCGTCGCCGCAGTGATACAGCCAGCTCGGCTGCTGCCAGGAGTTGAACCCCGGCGTGCGCTGGGTGACCTCCTCAACGACGGCGATCGGAACGTCCTGCGGCACGTCGCTCGCGTCGGTGAACATGCAGGGCCACTCGGCGGCGCCGGTCAACATCCGCGATGCCTCACCTGAGGCGATGCAGTGCAGGCACAGCACATCGATCTGGCGGCCGTAGATCGGCCCGGCGTACCGCCAGCCGCGCGGAACCCCGCACAGAACGCACGCCTCGACGGTGGGAACGGCCGATCCGGTCGCGACCGGATCCGGGTGGTAACGAAATTGCGGCGGCGTCACCCGATCGCCCTGTCAGACCCGTGCCAGGAGGTGGCCGCTGGGCGAGTAGTCGATCTTCCAGTCGGCGTAGACACCGAGCACGCCGTCTGCGGTGCAGCGCAACCCCACCGACACCCACCGGACCTCACCGTCTTCGCGCAGCGCGAACCCGACTGCAACGTCGAACCGCTCACCGCCGCAGGGGCAGGCGGCGTCACCGGGATCGGCGTCCTCGGCGACGTCGGCGGCATCGAGCAGGAGCGATCGGTCACCGCACGCGTGGCAGGTGCGTTCGGCATAGCCAGGGTCGTCGTCGACCCGCACCCCGAAATCCGACCCGCCGCACCGGACGCACGCCGCGTGGACGACCCGGGCCACCGGATAGCCGCCCGCCGCAAACTGGCGCAGGTACGTGTCGAGCTCGGCCGATGCCGTCCCCGCCCGCCACCGTCCTGGCCCGTCGATCGCCATCCGGGCACCATAGCCGCCTTCGTGATCGGCGGGGTCCTGTCGGTGTCCGCTGCGAGAATGCCCGCGCAACCGACCATGGGAGGCGCAGTGGGGAGCTGGGACAGCGGGCCGTTCGACAACGACACCGCCGCCGACTGGTGTGGTGACCTCGACGACGCCGACACAGCCCAGCGTCCGGCGCTGGTCCGCGAGGCGCTGACCCGGGCCGCCGGCGAGGACGGCTACCTCGACGCCGACATCGCCTGCGAGGCGATCGCCGCCGCCGCGATCGTGGCCGCGCAGCTGCCCGGCGGACAGCCGATCACCTCTCCGTACGCACCGGACTTCCTGCGCGACGGCGGCCGGCTCGATGTACCCGACAACCTGGCGGTGCTGGCGGTGAGGGCCCTCGACCGGATCATGGCCACGGACTCCGAATGGCACGACCTGTGGCAGGACGCCGCCGGGAACGTCAACCCGGCCTTCGACGCCGTCCGCAGCCTACGCGGGGTCCTGACGGCGTAATGGGGGTCACCTCCGCGACGGCCATCCGACACGCATCCGCGGATGCATCAGCCCGACCGTGCGGCTCATGCCGACCCCATGCAGGGGGTGAGCTGACTCACGTATGTCACAGCGATCCATCACGCGGTGTCTTGTGGCCGAACCCCCTGCACCGGAGGAGACACCATGGCGGGAAACACCGAGGTGGTCGTGATCGGCGGCGGTTACGCCGGCGTGATGGCGGCCAACCGTCTGATGCAGCGCGACGACGTGACCGTGACCTTGATCAATCCACGTCCGACGTTCGTCGCGCGTCTTCGCCTGCACCAGCTGGTGGGCGGGTCCCACGCGGCGGTCGTCGACTACCGGGAGATCCTGGCCGAGCGTGTCCGGCTGGTCGTCGACACCGTGGCCCGGATTGACGCGGCCGATCGCAGCGTGGCGCTGGTCGAGGGCGGCACGGTCGGTTACGACTACCTGATCTACGCGGTGGGCAGCGGAGACATTGACCTGCGGGTGCCAGGCGCGGCCGATTTCGCCTACCCGATCGCCACCCTGGAGGCGGCGCAGCGGCTGCGGTCGGTCATCGACGCCAAGCCGGCAACGGCGCCACTGACGGTCGTCGGAGCCGGTCCGACCGGCATCGAGACCGCCGCGGAGCTGGCGGAGCAGGGCCGCCGGGTGACGCTGGTCTGCGGAGGCATGCTTGGTCCGTACCTGCACCCTCGGGCTCGACGTACGGCTTCCAAGCGGCTCGCCAAGCTCGGGGTGACCGTGCTCGACGGCCCCGACACGAAGGCCACGGCGGTGACACGCGACGCCGTGCACCTCGGTGACGGCCGCGAACTCCCCAGCGAGGTCACCATCTGGGCCGCCGGCTTCGCTGTGCCCGATCTTGCCGCGCGCAGCGGGCTGCGCACCGACGCGGTGGGGCGCCTGCTCACGGACGAGACGCTGACCAGCATCGACAACGAGCGCATCGTCGCGGCCGGAGATTCGACGGCACCGTCGGACCTGCCGTTCCGGATGAGCGCCTACGCCTCGAGTTGTCTGGGCGCACACGCCGCCGACACGGTGCTCAACCGGATCGCGGGTGAGCAGCCCGCGCCCGTCAGTGTGCTCTTCACCGCCATGTGCATCAGCCTGGGCCGTCACGCCGGGATCTACCAGCTCGCCCACAAGGACGACACCGCGATGAGGCTGTACGTCGGCAGCCGCCCCGGCGCGAAGCTCAAGGAGCTTTCCTGCAACTTCAGCGTCAAGCACCTGGCGAACGAGGCACGCAAGCCCGGTTCGCACAAGTGGCTCAAGAACGACCATCGGCAGCAACTGCTGCAGGCCCAACACGGGCCGGCCGTGGTCCACCGCTGAACGGGCAGGCCTGGCGCGCGCGTGGTTCCGGCCCAGCGGTAGCGCCTTGGACCGCACTACGGCGAGCATCTCGTCGCCCTCGAACGAAATGAGGCCGCCGTCTCCGCCCGCCGGAGGCAGGTGGAGGCGGCGGCCTCTGCACGTGAAGACGTAGAGCTGGCTTCTGAGTTCCCGCCGGATCAGGCGGCGCGGCCGGCCTTGAGGGCGGCCGTAGTGTCGACGACGCGGCGGGCCTGGTAGCGGGCCGCCTGCAGGGTCACCTCATCGGGCGGGCCGTCGCCGGCGATGTGGGAGGTGCCGTAGGGGTTGCCCGACTGGAACTGGATGGGGTCGGTGTAGCCGGGGGGCACGATGATGCCGCCCCAGTGGTAGAACGTGTTCGCCAGCGCCAGCAGGGTGGACTCCTGCCCGCCGTGGGCGGTGTTGGAGGCGGTGAAGGCCGAGTACACCTTGTCCGCGAGCTTGCCGTGGAACCACAGGGGTCCGGTGGTGTCGATGAACGCCCTGAGCTGGCTGGCCGGGTTGCCGTAGCGGGTGGGAGTGCCGAACAGCACCGCGTCGGCCCACTCCAGGTCGTCGTGGCCGGCCTCGGCGACGTCGGCGGTGTCCTTCAGGTGCCGGTCCCACTCGGGCCTGGCGCGGACCGCCTCCGGTGGGGCCGTCTCGGCAACCTTGCGCAGTCGCACGTTGGCGCCGGCCTTCTCAGCACCCTCGACGGCGGCTTGCGCCAAGGTATGTATCGTGCCGGTGGCGCTGTAGTAGATGATCGCGACGTTCACAGGTTCCACGATCGGTTTCCTTCCTGTACGGGTCTGATCCGTCCGACGAGACAGCCCTGCTGGATGTGAGGCGACGCGCCGACCTCACAGTTCGATACGACGGCTCGTCGTAAGGGGTGAGCAGGTCGTCCAAGGAAGCCGGTGACACCATGACCAATCCGTCCGAGCCGGGACACGGCCGGCCCGATCCGGGCCTGAGCGCGATCATGAGCGAGCGGCGTCAGCTGACCAACCTCGCGTACCGGCTGCTGGGCTCCCTGGCCGATGCAGAGGATGTCGTACAGGAGACCTACGCCCGCTGGTACGCCATGTCTCCCCAGCAGCAGAACGGCATCCACTCCCCCGGTGCCTGGCTGACGACCGTCGCCAGCCGTATCTGCCTCGACCTGCTCGGCTCGGCGCGGGCCAGGCGCGAGCGTTACGTGGGCGAATGGCTACCGGAGCCGCTGCCCGACCGTGCGGAGTGGATCAGCGGGCGGCCAGACGCCGGCGTCGTCGACCCGGCCGACCGGGTCACCCTCGACGAGTCGGTCAGCATGGCCTTCCTCGTCGTGCTCGAGGCGATGACGCCGGCCGAGCGCGTCGCATTCATCCTGCACGACGTCTTCCGCTACCCCTTCGCCGAAGTGGCCGCGATCGTCGGCCGGACCCCGGCGGCATGCCGCCAGCTGGCCTCTTCCGCCCGCCGGCGCATTCGCGCCCCGCGGCCTGACGCGGTCTCGGCAGCCCACCGCGCCGACGTCGTCAGAGCCTTCAAGCAGGCATGGGAGGCCAAGGACATCGACGCCCTCGTCGGCCTGCTGGCGCCCGACGCCACGGCGACCGGCGACGGCGGCGGGTTCGTCACAGCCGCGCTCCACCCGCTCGAAGGCGCCGAGCAGGTCGCACGCTTCTTCGCTGACCGACCCGGTGCGGCGCCCGACGTGACGCTCCTGGAGCGTACGGTCAACGGCCACCCGGGCCTGGTGGCCCAGCTGGACGGCGTCACCGTATCGGTGATGGCGTTCGACATCACCGACAACCGGATCGATCACATCTGGGCAGTACTCAACCCGGACAAGCTCCGCTCCTGGACGACCGGCTGACGGTAGGCCGCCGAGGGTCGGTCATGCGTCGCGGACCAGGAACGAGACGGCGCCGGCGATGAGAGCGGCCGCCGTCCAGGAGGCGAGGACGCCGAGCCCGTGCCACGGGCCGATCGGCAGCGCGTCGAGGTTGGTCGTCGCTTGGATCGCCATCCCGGACGTGAGCGGGGAGAACTTCTGCAGCCGCGCGTGCCAGATCGGATCGCTCACGACCAGGGCCAGCGCGGGCGTTGCGTAGAGCAGGACCAGCACGACACTGAGCGAACCCGCCGTATCCCGCACGACAGCCGTCACACCAAGGGCGATCAGCGCGATCAGCCCCAGGTAGAGAACCGTCCCGCCGGCCGCGCGCAACGAGGCGCCGGTGACCGCATCGGGCAGCGCAAAACCGCTGTGCGCGAAGATCATTCGCGCGAGCGCGAATGCCGCGACGACGCCCGGCACGGCCGGGATCAGCACCAGCGCCAGGACGACGCCGGCCTTGCCGGCCAGCACGCGCAGCCGGCCGGGTACCGCGGCGACCGTCACAGTGATCATCCGGGTGCCGTACTCGTTGCCGAGCGCCAGCACCCCGAGCACCGCCGCGACGGCCTGGCTCAGCCACAGACCGGAAAGCGACAGCTTCGCGAAGTCCTCGCCACAGTTGGCCGGGTCGGCGCACTCGCGAACGTGCAGCGTCCCGGCGGCCAGCGCGGCCACCCCGACGGTGAGCGCCATTAGCCCCACCAGCAGCCACGGCGTGCTCGGCAGCGTCCGCGCCTTGGTCCACTCGGCTCGCACGACGTTCACACGTCCCGCCGACGCATCAGCCAGCCACCCGCCACCAGCGCGGCCACGGCGTACGTCCCGAGCACGGCCAGCCCGGCCCACGGCCCGATCATCGACCAGGGCTCCACCAGCCAGTCGGTGGCCGGCTTCGCCCGCTGCATCGCGAACCCGCCGGCCGGGGTGATCAGCATCAGTGTCCGCGCGGCGGCGACCGGCACGACGGTGCCCACGAACATCGGCACGAGCGTCAGCGTGATGACGGTGGCGATGGCCGGCGCCCCGCGACGCATGATTGCGCCGGCGCCGAGGCCGAGCAGGGCCAGCAGGGTGAGGAAGACGGCGGCGCCGATCACGGCGCGCAGCACCCGCGGCTCGGTGAGCGACGGTGTCGGGAACATCGGCGGCGCGAACCCGTGGTCGCGCAGGATCGGCTGGGTGACGAAGAATGCCACGAGCGCCGCCGCGAGTCCGACCGCGAACGTCACGCCGGCCAGCACGACCGCCTTGGCGGCCAGCACCGGCGCCCGGGCCGGCGCCGCCGCGAAGGTGGTACGGATCATCCCGCGCCGGTACTCGGAGGTGACGAACACCACGCCGAGCGGTACCAGCACCAGCAGGCCGGCCAGCGTCCCGAACAGTCCGATCTGGACGGTGTCGTCCGGCGGCTCGTTGACCCCGATGTCGCCGGCTCCGGTCAGGGTGAACGTCCCGGCGCCCTCGGTCGTGCCGCCCGGTGCGGGCCCGCCCTTCCTCTCCAGGCCCGGCTGGATCAGATCCTCACTCTTCCAGGACGATCCGGTGGAGCCGTCGACGCGCACATCCGCGAACGTCGCCTGCCCGGTCGTCGGCCGCTGGCCGACCGACGTGGCCCCGGCCGACCGCTCCAGACGGATCTCGCCGGGCGAGCTGACGTACATGCCGATCTCCGCCGTCGCCGGCAGCGCCCGCAGGTCGACCGCCCCGATCTCGCGCCAGGTCGACCCGTCCGTCGAGTCGTACGTCGCAACGTGCGCGCCCGTCCTGGTCAGCCGCAGCCAGCGCGGTGCGGCGCCGGCACGCTTCTCGACGTCCCGGAAGTCCGCCATCATGCGGACGCTCCCGTCGGGCGTCACGGCGAGCGAGACGTACGACGATCCCCGCGTCACGCCGTTCTTGATCATGACCCCGGCCATCGACTGCGGGTGGCTGTTCTGCTGGTCGGTGACGCGGACCACGATCGAGCCGTCGCCGGTGAGCGTCCTGTGCACGAAGTGGAAATCGTCGGCGACCGGCTTGCCGCCCGGGCCGACGGCGACGTCCGACGAGCGGTCGGTGGAACCGCCGGAGGCGGCGAGCACGCTGAAGGCCACGGTGAAGACGGCGGCCGCGGCGAGCGAGAGCAGCCATCGGCTTACCGAGAGCAGCTTGGTCCACTCGGCTCGCAGCAGGTGGCGGAAGCTCATGGGTTCACCTGCGCCACGCCGAACTCGACCGATTCGCGGGTCAGCTCCATGTAGGCGGCCTCGAGGGTCGCACGGTGCGGGCTTAGCTGCGAAAACGGCACCCCGGCCGCGGTGAGCGCCGCCGCGATGTCCTCGGCGGCCAACTCGGTCACGGTCAGCGCGTCGGCGTCGGTGAGCGTCACGGTGCCGCCGGCGTTGGCGAGGACGGTCATCGCCTCGGTGCGCCGGGTGGTGCGAACCTCGACCCGTCCGCCCGACGCGGCGGCGAGCAGGTCGCTCACCGTCGTGTCGACGACCAGCCGTCCGCGGCCGACGACGACGAGATGATCGGCCGTGCCCTCGAGCTCACCCATGAGGTGGCTGGACACCAGAACGGCCCTGCCCTCGGCGGCGAGCCCGCGCAGCAGGCCGCGGATCCACACGATGCCCTCGGGGTCGAGGCCGTTGACCGGCTCGTCGAACATCAGCACCGGGGGATCGCCGAGCAGCGCGGCCGCGATGCCCAGGCGCTGACGCATGCCCAGCGAGAAGCCGCCCGCGCGCCGGCGTGCGACCGAGGCGAGCCCGACCTGCTCGAGCACCTCGCCGACCCGGCGCGCCGGGATGCCGTTGCTGTGTGCCATCCAGAGCAGGTGGTCCTTGGCGCGCCGGCCGGGGTGCATCGCCCCGGCGTCGAGCAGGGCGCCGACCTCGTTGAGCGGCCGGCGCAACGCCCGGTACGGCCGGCCCCCGACGTGCGCGTGGCCGGCGTCCGGGGCGTCCAGTCCGAGGATCACCCGCATGGTGGTCGACTTGCCGGCGCCGTTGGGGCCGACGAAGCCGGTGACCTCGCCGGGCGCGACCGTGAAGGAGAGGCCGTCGACAGCGGTGGTGGTTCCGTACCGTTTGCGGAGGTCGCGTACCTCGATAGAGGCGTTCATGGTGCTCGACGCTACGGTCCGGCCGGTCCACGGTCGTCACCCTGGCGTGCGGTTCCGGCGGTCCCGGGATCCCCGACGTGAGGGACGCCAGGTTCCGGGGCCTGGCCGACAATGGCCTACGTGTGGCGTGGTGCAGGCGTGACCGGGCGGGCGGCGTGGCCGTCCGCGCTGGCGGTCGTGCTCGCTCTCGGCGGCCTGGGCGAGATCGCGTCGCGGCCGGAACAACCGGCACCCGTGCCGTTGGCGATGCTGGTCGCGCTCGGCGCGACGCTGCCCGTGGCGCTGATGCGGGTGCAGCCGGTCGCGGCGCTCGCGCTGCCGGTCCTGGCTCTCACGTTCGGGTGGATGACCGGCGTCCGGCCGACGTTCACCGGCGTGGTCACCGTGGCCGTCATGCTCGCCTACCTGACCGTCCGGCTCGTGCGCGGTGCGCGGGACCGGGCGGTCCGGCGTGACGTGGAGGACCGGCAGCTCCGGGCGTCGCTGCTGGACCACGTGGCGCGAGGCGAGCGCGCCCGCATCGCCCACGAGCTGCACGACGTCGTCGCCCACCACATCTCGATGATCGCGGTGCAGGCGGAGGCGGCCCGGCTGACCGTGCCCGGCATGCCGCCGGAGGGCGCGAAGCGGCTGGTCGGCATCGGCGACACCGCCCGGGCGGCGCTGACCGAGATGCGGCGGCTGCTGGGCGTGTTGCGCGAGGACGCCGGCGACGACGACCCGCGCCGGCCGCAACCCGGCCTGGGGCAGCTCGCCGAGCTGCTCGACGAGGCCCGCGGGCTGGCCGGGGTGAGCACCCGGCTGATCGTGCGCGGCCGGGTGGCGCCGCTGGATCCCGGCGTCGAGCTGACCGCGTACCGGATCGTCCAGGAGGCGCTCACCAACGCCCGCCGGCACGCGCCCGGCGCGGCGGTGGACGTCCAGCTGGACTACCGCGAGGACGCCCTGCACGTGCGCGTCCGCGACAACGGGCCGGGGCCGTCCGGCGCGCCGGACGGCGGCCACGGCCTGGCCGGCATGCGGGAGCGGGCCGCCGCGGTCGGCGGCAAGGTCACCACGGGCGTCGGACCCGCGGGCGGGTTCGTGGTCGATGGGGTCCTGCCGCGCGACGGCGGCGGCGCGCCGTGACCATCCGGGTGGCGGTGGTGGACGACCAGGAGGTCGTCCGCGTGGCATTCGGCGCGCTGCTCGCCACCCAGCCCGACTTCGCGGTCGTCGGCGCGGCGGCCGACGGCGTGGCGGCGGTCGAGCTGTGCCGCCGGGTACGGCCGGACGTCGTCCTCATGGACGTGCGGATGCCGGCGATGGACGGGATCGAGGCGACCCGGCGGATCGTCGCCTCGTTCGAGCCAGAGGCGTGCCCGCGGATCGTGATGCTCACGACCTTCGACCTCGACGAGCACGTCTACGACGCGCTGGGCGCGGGCGCGAGTGGCTTCCTACTCAAGGACACCACCGCCGAGCACCTCTTCGACGCGGTGCGGGTGGTCGCCGAGGGCCAGGCGCTGCTTGCACCGAGCGTCACCCGCCGGCTGATCGCCGAGTTCGCTCGCCAGCGCCCCCGGCCGCACGACGCGTCCGCGCCGGCGTTCCCGGCGCTGACGCCCCGCGAGACCGAGGTGCTCCGGCTGATCGCCGAGGGCCTGTCCAACCCGGAGATCGCCGCCCGGCTGGTGCTCGGCGAGGAGACCGTGAAGACCCACGTGAGCCGGATATTGGCGAAGCTCGGCCTGCGCGACCGGACGCAGGCCGTCGTGGCGGCGTACGAGTCGGGCTTGGTCGTTCCGCGCGGTCGCCGATGAGTTCAGCCCAGCCGCAGGCCGGTGACGGTCACCGTCCTTCCGCAGGGCGGTGTAGAGCGAGCCGAGTGCTGCGGGCGGCCAGCGAGTATCCGCTAGCGGCCTCGTCGCTGGACGACGCATACCCACGGTCCAGGCCGGAGCGCCTGTGACCGCTTCGGTGTGAAGCAGGACGCATCACATAAGATCTTGCGAACAAGCAGCCGGCCAAGGAGGAGCCTGCGTGCGTTCGGCAACGATCGTGCTGGAGTGCTTGCTCCGGGCCGGGATGCGCGATGTCGTCGCGGTGGAGCCGGCGACGGGTGGGGTCGCGGCGCTCGCGGGGATAGCCACCCGCCGGGACGCGCCGTCGGTGTTCGTCAAGGCCTTCGTCGACGCGCCGGCCGACGATGTCTTCGTCGCGGAGGCCGAAGGGCTGGCCGCCCTGCGCGAGCTCGGCGGCGTGGCGACACCCGAGGTGATCCTGGCGGACCGGGAACTGCTTGTGTTGTCGGTGCTGCGGCCGAGGCCGCGCAGCGAGACCTTCTGGGAGCAGTTCGCGCATGCGCTCGCCCGCCTGCATATGAGCACGACCCATCCTCGCTTCGGATGGCACCGCGACAACTGGCTGAGCCGCCGCCGGCAGATCAATACTTGGGATGACGACGGCTTTGCATTCTTCGCACAGCACCGGCTGCTTCGGTGGCTCGGGCAGCCCCGCGTTGAGGCGGCACTCGACCGCGGAGACCGGGCGGCGCTGGAGCGGCTGTGTCACCGGCTGCCCGACCTGCTGCCGGACCGGCCGGCGTGCCTGACGCACGGCGACCTGTGGGCACAGAACGTCCTGGCCACTCCGGATGGGCAGCCCGCGCTGATCGACCCGGCGGTGTCCTATATGTGGGCTGAGGTCGACCTCGCCCATGTGTGGTCCACCTCGCCCCCGCCCGAGGCGCAACGGTTCTTCGAGGTCTATGCAGAGCTGGCCTCCCTCGATAGCGACTGGCGGACCCGCATGCCGATTGTCCAGCTGCGACAACACCTCGCCGTGCTGGCCCAGTTCGACGACGACTGGGGCGCGGGCGACCAGATCCGTGCCACCCTTGCCCCGTTCCGGACACGAACCTGACCATCGGCCCGACGGTTGACCGCGGCTACCTCACGAGGGTTGGCTTCGGACTGATGTCCGGCGATAGGCGCGGCCCTTCCGCCGCCTCGACGCAACCCTGAGCCGGCATTCGCTAGATCAGTCTCACTCACCGGGGGTGCGCGAACTTCAGTAGGTTGGCCCTAAACTCGCGGTTCGTGACGACACCCCTCACTCCGGTCGAGGTGGCCTTCGCGCTGTTGCGGGAGGGCCGCATGGGCGACGCCGAGAACCTCATGGCGCGCGAGCTGCAGGCCACCGCGGACAAACACGGCCACGGCAGCCCGGAATGGGCCTCGGCCCAGTGCGACCTCGGCAATGTGCTGCTCAACGCCGATCAACGCGACCGCGCGATCGAGTGTTACCGCCACGCCGTCTCCGCGACGCCGCGCGATCACGAGTCCCGCAAGGACCACTTGACCTACCGACTCAATCTGGGCTTGGCGCTGCGCATGGCAGGACGACTCGACGAGGCCGAGGCGGAGTTACGCCAGGGCGTGCAGGAGCGGCTCGCCTTCTACGGTCGCGGCCATGCCGGGTACGCGTTCGGCCTCGAACCGCTGGCGGACCTGCTGCGGCAGCGTGGCGACGTGGTAGGTGCCCGGCAGGTCGTCGAGGAGGCGGTGGCCAACCTGTGGCGCAACGGGCACGAGCGGGTGGCCTCGGCGTTGGCGCTGCGAGCAGCGATTGTGCACGCCGGTGGCACCCGCGAGCCGCTCTTCGTCGGCCTGCACCAACTGCCGGACGAGGTCGTCGAGCAGGTCGGGCAGATCGTCATTCAGATGCTGGACCACGACGATCCGGCGTCCAAGCCTCTGCTCACCTCCCTGGTCGCCGCCTTGGAGGAGCGATTCGGCATCGACCACCAGGCGACGCTCAACGCCTTGTCCGCGCTGGCGAACCTCGGCCGTGATCTCGGTGACCAGGCGGGGCGGATTGATGCGATCGAGCGCGTGCTCGCTTCGTACGACCGCCAGGACCGGCAGGAGGAGGCGCTGATGGCAACGCTCGGCTTGGCGATGGCCCAGGACGAAGCCGGCGATGCCGAGGCGGCGCTGGGCACGTACGCGTCGGCGCACGCGAGGGCGGAGCGCATCGGTCGTCCGGAGCTGCGGAGTCAGGTGCTGCGCAACTGGGGTCTCGCGCTGAAGGAGGCCGGCCAGGCGGGCCTGGCGGAGCAACGGCTGACCGAGGCCGTGAAACAGGCGCGCCGCGGCACCGACTATGACACGCTCGGGCGGGCCGGTATCGCGCTCGGTCTGTTCCTCCAGCATGAGGCACGGCTGTCTGAGGCCCGCACGGTCCTGGAGGAGGGCTTGGCCGTCATCGATCCCGTACACCCGGACGCGATCATCGGCCGCAGCCACCTCGGTGCGGCCCTGGATGGCCGCACCTGCGGGTGCGGCGACATGGCGGGCACGATCGCCGACGCGTTCCGCGAGTTCGTGATTACCAGGGTTCCCGCGGACCTGCTCGACCGCCTCGACGTGGCGATCGTAGACGGCGACTTCCAGATCGAAGTCGGGCTGCGGCGAGAACCGACCGACTCCGAGCTCGAGCGGCTCAACGGCGTCTTCCAGACCGCTCACGCGGAATTCCGCCGTCGGCTCAGCGAACCCCGCTACGCCGGCTGACCGCCCGACTGCCAACGCAGTACCGGGCCATCTAGCACGAGGCCTGGACGTACGGTGTGGATTGGAACGACTTCGACGGCTGGATCTACGGGATCCTGGACGCCGAGGCCGCCGTCCTCTATGCCGATGCGGGTGACAGCGGCTGGTTCCGACTCGGGCTCGACAGCCCCCGGCCCGCCGATGATGTCCTCGCACGGATCCTACGGGCTGGGCTCGCCGCTTACCGCCGGGCCGCGAACGTGTTCGGCATCGAGTGTCCTTAGCTCAGAGGACACTGACGAGGATGTCCTGTCCCGCGCGGATCTGGTCAATCGGCTCCTGCCGGCTGTTCCGGACCGGTATCGCGCCCTGGTCGCGCTCGCTGGTGGCACCGGGCTGGGGTGGGGTGAGGGCACCGGGCTTCGGCGGTGACGGAGGGCAGGAGGTCTCGTACGACTTCACCGATGAAGCGTCCGCCCGGTCGATGGCCGGCCCGTGATGAAGACCTCAGCCGGTACGTGGCGGGACATCACGGAGGCTGTATGGCGCGAGGCCGACCGGAGGCATGCCAAGTAGCCGCAGCAGACGAGGGCTCGGCGGCACTGTCACGCCGGATGCTGGCTGAGACGATCGAGCTGTGAGCCTGCTCGCGTACCTCTGGCGTGTGATCTTCGGACGCGCGCAGGGCCTGGTCGAGACTCAAACGTCCCACGCCCGGCAACGGCTCGTGGATGATTTCGCCTCCGAGCAAGCCGATCTCGTTCGAGATCGGAAGATGACGGAAGAGCAGGCTCGCGCCGCCATCAAGGAGCGGTTCCCCGAGATGACATCGGACGAGGTTGCTCGTGCGCTTGCTCGCGGCTGGTTCCTGACTCGGTGATCAGGCATAGCCATTCGTTAACGGCAGGCGTCTGCTCGGACATGCACCCCGCACCACGGTGGCAGCTCGGCTGCCCACACCCGCCAGCGGCCGGCGTCTCGCCGAGTCTCGAACCGGTCACCGAGCCGGTGATCGACCGGGCTATGCAGGTCCTGCGGATCAAAGGGATGACCGAGACGCTGCCAGGCGTGGGCGTTTTCGTCGCCGAGTAGATCCCACTGAAGGCCAGCCCGCCGGGACCTCGACCCCTCGCTTGTAAGGCGCTTTCGGCGAGAGTCGTAGTGTCCGCTGACGTCCACTGGGTTCGGGTCGGAGTCGACATCCGTTCGCACTCATCCGGCTTCGGCCACCACCGTTGATGTCAACGACTGATGTCAGCAGCAACTTCCGGCTCCCTGCCCGCTGCTGGTAGAACCGCTGGATGGATCAAGTGACCGACCCGCTGGCCGGGCTCGACGACGTCCCATGGGAGTCGCTGCA